>JASLYX010000011.1:4881-33086 GCA_030739585.1 Candidatus Bathyarchaeota archaeon | reverse complement strand
TGGACTGATAGTGGATCCACTCATGCTGTCTCTCTAAAACCAATGAGAGCTCCTTAATCGCCTCAGCATCAAGGCAAAAGTCCTCAAGTGATGAGACCTCAGGGTAATAGTTTTTGATGACTGAGAGGACGTACTCAACATCGATGTCGAAGGGATCGATGATTCCATCCGACACCCCCCGACAGAGATCGATAACACCTTTGAGCTGGACCTTAGATTCCTTAGTCACCAAGTTATTCAACAACCTGGACCGTTGACCGTCCCTCGGTCTTGTGAATCAAGATAATGTGGTTATCCTTTCCTTGGAATGTGATCTGGCTCGGAGTGATAGCCAAATACTGGTCATCAGATCCCTTCATGGTCTTGACGATGAACTCGGAAACTACCTCCTTATTCTTGGGATCCATGTGGAGATCAAATTCGTCTACAGCCCTAAACGGGGATCTAATATTCTGCTGCAAGGAAAGTAAGAACGCCATTACTGAAGTGCTTCGCTCCCCACCGCTGTGAGTAAAAGGGTCAAGCCTGCTAGGGACTGCGCCTTTGAAACCAACCCAGATCTCTAGACCTGCCTCCTCGATGTCAGTGGCGTCTATGAGGCGTACCTCACCCTTTGCTTGGAGCATCGAAAGGAGGCTCAAATATTTACCATTGACCTCGACTAAAAGTTCCTGCATCACGCCTCGCCATCGCTTTGTTCTCTGCTCAATCTCCTCCATAACGTTATGGCGACTCAACCTGACTTGATCCACCCGTTCTTGGAGCTCGTTGAAAGTTCTAGAGTAGGAAACGTACATCTCCTCGGCGTTATCCGTGACGTCGGCCATCCCCATCAAGATACCGCTCACCTTCCGAATCTCCCCGAGAATCTCCTCAGAACTCCGACCGGTCTCTACCCTCGCTCCTTTGATGATTGCCTTGACTTCGGCATCATTGAGATCCCTTATAAGCCGATCCATCTCTGCCCTGAGAGAGTCGATCCTTTGACTAAGCCGCCCCCTCCTATCCCTGAGAAGAGCCATCCGAATCCTGGCTTCAATATATTTGTCGTTGGTCTCATCAATCTGGATTCTCGTCCGCTCCATTTCCTGAACAACAGCCAAAGCCCCCGTCTTTGCCTCTTCTAGCCTTGTACCCAACGAATCAACTGAGGAGCTTATCTTGGTTCTCTGGTCCTCGATCTCAGAGTTCCAAATCTTGTAAGCTTCACTTTGGCTCTCCTCAATCTCAGCAAGAATGTTGAAATAATCATCGAGGGTTGTAGGACCCGCTTTTAGACTATTCCTGAGATTCTCGGTCCCCATTTTGAACCTCTTACGGTTCTCGCTGGACGATTCGAGAAGTCCTCCGAGCTGAGACAGCTGTCCTTTAGAGTTGTTAATAGTATACTCGCAGATGCCGACGGTCCTTTCGAACTTTACCCGTTTCTCTATGAGCATTATCCATGATGTTTTATAATTTTCGAGCTCCTTGTTGGAATCTAGGATTAGGTTCCCGTTCCTTTCCATCTCAGCTTCGGCCTCATGGAGGTCGTTGTCAGCCCGGGTTATATCCTGCTCAACGCGGCTCTGCTCTTTCTCGAGGGCTATAACCCGGCTCCATGCAATCTCCTTCTGGAGGAAAACATTTCGGGTCTGGTGCTGTTTCTTCACTTGGAGCCTATCATTCTGTTCTCTCCAGTAGTTTAGGGTCTCCCTCGCCCGATCCAGTAGGTTGATGAGGCTCGACTCCTCACTAAGGATTCCCCCAAGCTTTGTTTTTGCCTCCACGACATCGGATCTATAGCTCTCAAATCCTACAGCCGATTCCAAGATTTTAAGCTTCTCGCGAGGGGGGAGGGCTGCGAACTGGGTGGGCATATTCTGGTGCATCACAATGAGCATGTTACTGGGATCAAAGCCCAGGTCATTGAGGATATTCATGACCTCATACTTTTGGGCCCCCTTCTGGTTTATCTCGAACCAGTATTTGCCGTCCCTGCGGAGGTTCCGAGTTAACCTGATGACGTTGCTGTCAAATCTCGGGATAGGCCTTTGGCCATCATTGGCTGTGTTGTCAAGAAGGAGGCTTACTCTTGCCCTGTCCTCTCCCCAGCGGATGAGGTCACTAAGCTTCTTGGACCGTTCTGTATAGGTGTCCCCGAGGGCGATGCATATTCCCGTGAGGAAGCTGGATTTTCCGGATCCGTTGGGTCCGCAGACTACATTCACACCGTCTCGGACGGGGACTCGGGCGTACTCGTAGGACATAAAGTTCTCTAGAATGACCTCGCGAATCAGCATTAGTTTTCCCCGAACTTGTAGTCTCAATGCTCAGCTCATTTTTAAACCCTATCCCTAAAATATCCCAAAAAAAATAGGGACCTAAAAACAAGGACATGGTGAACTCATAAAAAAAACATTCCAGATAATCGATAAAAACACAAAGTAGACAAGAATACTGAAAACCAAGAGATAATTCAGAGAAATCATAGGAATTGGAGACTTCTCTATGGCTGAAAAGCCGTGGTCTCATCTACTCTAGAACATCCATGTCCGTGGTAAACTACCGTTTTTCGTATTAGATATTGGTGTACCAGTTCATGCATGATCAACCGGTAAAAACAGAGTTGATCTTCCTCGTAACTTAAATGCACGAGAATATGGCTATGTATATTTTTTTTTGTTCCCAGAATGAGGTACTAAGATAAAGTTATGATTTTCAAAATATCTGACTAAGGAAATAATCAATAGGCAAATTTGTTATAGACCGTCATTGAAGATAAAATGTCACTGGTTGGATCAACATAACTGTTACAAAGTGGATAAATATTTAGGCGTAACTAACTCAGAGGTCAAAAAAATGCTCTGATCTATATAATAAACTCGATTGAAAAATAATTTGTTTAACTGAGTTACTAGGTCGCCGCGTTCAAGGTTTAGAACAGAAGAATGGTGGGCCGGGCAGGGATCGAACCTGCGACCACCGCCACGTCAAGGCGGTGTCATACCACTAGACCACCGGCCCCTCCGCCAACACAATACCCACCCACCACACAGATAAATATGCTCCCCTAGGAATATAGTAAATGTACATGGCTCCAAAGATTTTTTAAGAACTCGCCATTTCACCATATGATGTCTGCCGCCGTAGCTCAGCCTGGGAGAGCGCCCGGCTGAAGACCGGGGTGCCGAGTGTTCAAATCACTCCGGCGGCACCAAATAACTCTAAAACCACAAACCGAAATTTTGTAGCGAACTACCCAAACAAAGGAATCCTCAAGCCTTACGAAAAGTCCGGAAAACCTTTATGACCCTAAAAAAACTGATAACACCTGTAACAGGCCCGCTTAATCAGATTTCCAAAAGTGAAATCCACCATTTTGGTTTTTTTCATTTATTTTATTATGCCTATTTTCGATTAGGAAAAAAGAGATTGAATATTCCCAAGTTAACCAGGACAGTTTTATCTCTCAATACTCCTTTTTCGATTTTAACTTTAGATTGGACCTAGCTCCAGCTCTTTACGGGAGGAAATATGAAAGTTGTTTGAAATGATTTACATCATTTAAGGTATTTTTACCTGTTCTTTTTTATGGAGATAGGTTTTTGTAGATTGCCCGTAAAACCTTTTATCTTGACCGTTTGTTAGAATTGGTGGCGGGCTGGTAGTTCAGCGGTATGAATGCCTGGCTTGCATCCAGGAGGTCGGGGGTTCAAATCCCCCCCAGTCCACCAGATTTTCATACTAAATTTATTCGTTTATTGGGTATCGCGCGTCCAAATAGTTTGATCTATTCGAAGCTAAGGAACCAATTATGTGGAAATATATCCAAAAACATCCTTTCTCTTGATTGTAATTCGCATGGACAATCTAGTTTTTGTTTTTCTTGTATGATAAATATCGCCTTTAACCTTTACTGAGGATGAACTCTATATTTTCATCGTCTGTATTGATTTCAAGTATTTTGTGTCCAAGGCGTACTATTAGTCTTTTGATGTCTTGTTCGGCCGCAGGGTCATCAGCTGTCACCTTCAGGGTCTGGCCTGATTCCATGCTGTCTAGCTCGAGGCGGACTCTGAATACAGGTTCTGGGCAGTAAAGTCCTGTACAGTCTAGGATTCTGTCGTATTCGGTGGCCATGTTTGTTTCATCTCTCCGTTTGGAGCGGTAGAATATATGGTCTTCCATGTGAGTTTTTTTGTTGTAATGGGGGAGCTGGATGATTTCTTCATGTCTAAGGTGGATATTCCTTTAATCCGGCATGGTAAGAGGCAGAGGATTGAGACTTTGATCAACGAGGAGGCATTGTTGCTGGCCAAGTATCTGAGAGATGAGAGGAAAGAATGGACTCCTCGAATCGCAGCCTTGTGCGGATACATGGAACTGCCTAGATTATATAATGAATTAAATCCTTTAAACACAGAGAAAACATGACCTTCCAGCCTGGGCAGATAATCGCCTATATTGAAATGTGTGCCCTAGAGAAGGCCAGCCTGCAGCGGGGCATGAACTACAAGCTCCACGGACAGCAGAGCATCATCCTGATGAGCCTAAGACCGAACGCCCCATACGCTGATCGAGTTGAAGAGAAAGGGTGGAACAGATCCAACGAAGACTAATCAGCCCATGTATCTGCCAAGCGGGAGGCCTACTCAGAACGGAAAATTCTACCATGCCGCGAAAAGATACAGGGAGGGTGAGGCTGAGCCAGAACTGGTCAAGGTCTATGAAAAACTTCGCAGGGGGATTTGGGTCTACAATGGACTGTTTAGGCTAGTTGATGCGTGGAGGGAATCCTCGGATGATAGAAATGTGTTCAAGTTCAGGCTTGAACTCCTAGTTGACCCAGCAGAGCATAGTCGAAAACTCAACTTGGAGCATAATCGGATGGTCCCTTCGTGGGTGAAGCTGGAAGTCTGGAAACGTGACAAGGCCAAGTGCGTTCAATGCGGGAGCGATGAGAATCTTCACTTTGACCACATTATCCCCTACTCACGCGGTGGATCGTCACTCGTACCGGAGAATATTCAGATACTCTGCGCGAGGCATAATCTTGAAAAACGGGATCGAATAGTCTAGGTCGCACGCTTCAGAGTTCTTGAAAAGTGTGTGTGGGGGGGTTAACTTTTAACTCCCCAGCAATTGTTAGAGTGCAAATATGTTTTTTTTCTTATTTTATCCCATTCAGATTTTAGAAGAATCTTCCTGAGGTTATTCCACCAAGATATTTTAGGGACTAGGATGAGCTGGGGAGTTATAAAACGACGCGCGCCATATCTAAAGATTAATTAGATAATGGGGAGTACTTCGGTGGATTAATATGCGTTCGCGAAAAGTCCAGAGCAAGATTTCCACAATACTATGGTCTTGGATTGGCGCTTTTGTTGGAGTTGCTATTATTTCATTTATTCACTATAACTTGATCTCCGAAACCGATCTAGTTATGGTAATAGGCTCTTTTGGCGCGTCAGCTGTTTTGGTCTACGGTGCGATAAATAGTCCGTTAGCTCAACCAAGGAATCTCATTGGAGGACATGTCTTTTCAGCATTGATAGGGGTAACCTGCTACAAACTTTTTTCTTCTGACCTCTGGTTTGCATCAGCGATTTCTGTTGCCACTGCTATTGCAGTAATGCAGCTGACAGACACTGTTCATCCTCCAGGGGGAGCGACTGCCTTGATCGCAATCATAGGTAGCGCCAAGATACATAATCTAAGTTATTTTTACGCTGTTTTACCTGTTGGAATCGGGGCTTTAATCATGTTGGTTGTAGCTTTGTTTATTAATAAGCTAGCTAAACGAGATTATCCTATATCGTGGATTTAACGAAAGAACTTGCGCAATATTTCTATGCAACACTAAGGAACTAAATAATATCGTATACGAGTTGGAGTCGTAGCTAAATCAATAAAGTAACTGCTTTTCTCTTAGGGTCTTAACGAGGAGGCCTACAAGTGCCAGCAATCCAACTAGGATGTTTGGAAGTAGCATCCTTCTCATTGCAAAGCCAAAACTCTCGATGAAAGCCATTATCATCAGACCGAAATATGGTGAATAGACAAAAAAACTTTTCCAGTGATTTAGACTGTAAAAAAGCGATTTAGGCCGTAGGGGGCATCAGATGGAATTCTAACTTTACTGAAAGGGTTCAACATGAATTGGGTTAAAGATCCGAATTGAATCCGTCCACACAATTCGAATTTGGACTTTAGTAGAAAAGAGACGTAAATCAAGGGCGTTATACTAGTTTAGTTAATAAATAGGCTGCACCAAAAATTGAAGATGCCTATTGGATTATCTTAGATAACCTAAAACCCATGATTGAAATTAATAGAACTACTACAAAATAAGGCGATAGAGCTCTCTTAAGATGTATCATTAATTTTCCTTGGAAGGTAAATCCTGAATAATGCTTCCGTTATTATTCAACTGTATTTATGAATTTCCTAATTGAGAATGAACTGTGAGATAATTAGGCTAATTATAGTTTTTATTGAAGATTGACTGTGTTATTTCTAATATTTATGATTCCTGTGAGATGAAGAGTAAGCTCATTTTATTTGCGTGCTCATCCATGTTCTGCATTTGTTTATTAATTTGGGCTTAATGCTGTTTTCCGAATGCCAGGATCGCACTTGTTTTTCGTTATAGAACTAAAGGAGACATGCAAGCTGAGAACTATGACCCCTGCGCTTGAGAGCCCCAAGTAACCTGGCCGGCTTCCACCAGATGGATAGCAGTACGATAGGAGATATCATACCAACTCGGAACTGATGTCGAGTTAAGCTACGGTCAGCTACTTGAGTGAATCCTACTCACTACGTACAATAAATGTCTATCATAGCAAGGCGGAGGACATTTAATATCAGTTGCAAAGCTTACTCTGCAAAATCGATCATACAGGGGCCCTGAACCACTGGTCCAAAGTTGTCCTCTCCGTCGCTCTTGAGAAACCCTTATCCATTCTCTCTAAAGCTTTAGCCAACCGTGATCGATCAAAGTCCCTTTCCCCACACAGGAAGCCTATGATTCCATCGTGGTCCGAGGGACGCCAAACAAGGCTGTAATCCTTTTCGGTTGCAGGATCCGCAAAGAGCTCTCGGATCTCATCTAACGGGTGTGGAAACTCTGGGTTCTTCATGAATGGTATCGCATTCTCTATGCTTCCGTGTTTCTTGATGAGCTTTAGGGCAGTCTTTGGCCCGATTCCCTTGATCCCCTTGGGATTATAATCGGTCCCTACAAGGATGCCGATGTCGATGAGCTGCTCCCGGGTTAACTCCAGCTCCCTAAGGAACTTTCCAAGCTCAATGATCTCGGGCTCCACCTTTACGTACACGTTCTTCCGAGGGAGTTTCCTTCTCCCTGTTATATTCAGGTTCCTCACTAGAACAGGCGCACCAAAAAGGAGAGAATCGAAGTCTTGGCTCCCGGAAGCCCATACATCTCCCTTCGTTGCCATGAAAGCTGATTGGGCCTCCCCCTCTTCAGGGGCCTGGACCCAAGGCACGCCCATCAATGTGAGGAGTCTCTTCGCATCTCCGATAATATCTACATTGACTTTTGCTGTTGCTTGTGCAAACCGTCTGGCGTCCTCCACACGCCCCTCCTTTACTGCAGAGTCGTATTTTATCTGAGCTTTCCTGCGGGTCTGGCGCCTTTCACGAATGACCTGGGCCTTGAAACTGTGGGGCCTTCCATCAAATACATATACAAGCTTGATCCCGGCCTCGATTAGGCGAGAGTTCCTGTATATGAGCCCGCTCAAATGGCTTGTGACCCTCCCTTTCCTGTCCCGGAGGGGATCTCCCTGCCTACTTCGGATGCTCGAAAGAAATTGATACAGTATATTATGGCCGTCGATTGCGATCCGGCGTCCGGCTAAGTCTGCGACAGTGACTCTGCGTGCCTCAACGAGACTCCCGAGCTTGACCCCCAAGGCTCAGCGCCTTACTAGCTCGACCCTACGTTTGTCCCCGGACATTCGATATACTGCGATGATCCCATGGAGCTCCATTGTCATCAGTGTATCATCGAAGTATTTCAAGCCTGGGTCCCCGTGAATCTTCTTCACCCTCTTGTAGAGAGCGTCTGTAGTAAGGCTCCCGCTTTTGTCTAACGCCTCGAAGATAGTAGTGGGGATAAGTCTGTCATTCATTTGAATCACCTAGACAATGGTCATGGGCGGCTTCTCCCGCTCCTTGAACATCTTATCGGTCTGCTGGTACCACTTCTCCATCTCTGGCGTAATCGAAGGGACGGTTGCTGCCAAGGCGTCCTCAAAATCCGCGAAGGTCACCTTTTCGGTATCCCTATCCCTACGGAGACTGTTCATCCCGGCCTCCCGGGTCACTGACTCTATATCGGCACCTGAATACCCGTCCATCTTTCTCACAAGATCCTCAAGGTTCACCTCCTTGTCCAGAGGCATATTCTCTGTCTTAACCTGGAGTATCCTTAGCCTCGCTGCGTTATCTGGTGCTGGAACGTAGACCCTCCGATCAAACCTCCCCGGTCTCAAAACTGCTGGGTCGATGATATCAGGGCGATTTGTTGCAGCGATGACTAGTACGTTCTGGAGCATTAGGAGACCATCGATCTCTGTGAGAAGCTGGCTAATTACTCTCTCTGCAACCCTGGTATCGCCTTGTGATCCCCTCGCAGGAACCAAGCTGTCAAACTCGTCGAAGAATATGATGCTAGGGGCGGCCATCCTAGCCTTCCTGAAGATTTCTCGGATAGCCTTCTCCGACTCCCCTACCCACTTACTAAAGATCTCAGGTCCCCGGATGGAAATAAAGTTGGCCTGGGTTTCTGTTGCCACAGCCCTCGCGAGCAGTGTTTTTCCGCAGCCTGGGGGGCCATGGAGGAGAATCCCTTTGGGTGGGGTTATGCCTAAGCGTTTAAACATTTCCGGATTCTTGAGAGGCCACTCTACCGCCTCTATGAGGTTCTGCTTAACGTGCTCAAGGCCTCCTACTTCGTCCCAGTGGACGTTTGGGGACTCTATGTAGACCTCTCTCATTGCAGTGGGAGTAACCTCCCTGAAAGCCTCTAAGATGTCTGTATTAGTGACCTCCATTTCATCGAGAACCTCGTGGGGTATCCTCTTCTCCTCCAGGTCGATCTGGGGGAGATATCTTCGGAGTGACTTCATTGCCGATTCTCGGCTCAACGCCTCGAGATCCGCTCCAGTGTAACCGTGAGTTATATCCGAGATCTGTTGGACGTTAACGTCATCATTGAGGGGCATTCCACGGGTGTGGATTTGAATGATCTCGTGGCGCCCTTCCCTGTCGGGTATTCCGATTTCGATCTCCCTGTCAAATCTTCCCGGCCTCCTAAGGGCTGGATCAATTGCGTCGGGTCTGTTGGTGGCCCCGATGACTATAACGTGACCTCGTCCTTTGAGGCCATCCATGGAAGCAAGAAGCTGGGCGACAACTCGCCGCTCAACCTCGCCCGTAACCTCTCCTCGCTTCGGGGCAATAGCATCTATCTCATCGACGAACAGGATACTGGGGGCGTTCTTCTCGGCATCATCAAACATCTTCCGCATCCTGGCCTCGGACTCGCCGTAGAACTTACTCATGATCTCAGGGCCGTTAATTGCGTAAAAGTTTGCCTCAGACTCGCTGGCTACAGCCCTTACGAGGAGAGTTTTGCCACAGCCCGGAGGCCCGTGAAGAAGAACCCCCTTCGGGGGATCGATGCCGAGGCGTTGGAATAACTCAGGGTGGCGTAAAGGCAGCTCAACCATCTCCCGGATCCTCCTGATCTCCTCTGCTAAGCCTCCGATATCCTCGTATGTGGTCCTACTCGGGATCTCTAACTCGGGTACAGGCTCACTGAGAATTGTGATCTCGGTTGTTGGTGAAATCTTTACTATACCGCTAGGCCTTGTGTTTACCACGAGAAATGGTACGGAGTGCCCCAGCATCATTATAAGGAGAGTGTCTCCCCTGGCAGCGGGCCTGTCGATTAGGCGATCCTTCACAAACCTGATAAAGTCGCTATCGACACTGATCCTTATATCAATGGGGGCCAGCTTGATTGAAACTGCGTAATCAGCGTCCGCCTTCTCTACCGAGACGAACTCGTTAATGGCTGCCCCACTGTTCTTCCGGATAAAACCATCGATCCTGAGTAGGCTAAGACCCTGATCCTCCGGGTATGCGGGCCAGGCCTTTGCAGCTGTCTCCTTCTTTCCTGTGATCTTGATTACGTCCCCCACTGTAACGCCCAAGATCTTCATTGTCTCAGAGTCTATCCTAGCGATGCTTCTTCCGACGTCCCTCTGCTGCTTTGCCTCAGCTACTTTAAGTTGTAAAGCGCCCAAAATTGAACCACCTAAAACATAATCTAAAGGAATGATGATTTTGGGTTTTATAAACCTTAGTTTGTGGCGGCATCCTCAATTAAGAGAAAAAATTAAACTAAACCACAACTTTCCGCTAGTTTTCTGGCCGATTTCCGAGTCAATTTAGTTTCATTCAGAATAGTATATCGTTTTGGTCTGATAGTTCCAGCTTTGACGATAGCCTTTACAAGGGTCTCCCCGTCTATTCCCAGTTCTTCTGCACTTGTCGGCGCCCCTAGAGTAGTCAAATTCCCCCTAATCTTTTCCCATTCAAGACCGTGGAGTTTTGCCATCATTATCGTCCCTATACCACATTGCTCACCATGAAGGGCCGCTCCTGGCGCTATCATATCTAAGGCGTGGCTTATTAGATGAGCCGAACCGCTACAGGGTCTACTGCTCCCAGCAATACTCATGGAGACGCCGCAGCTCACCAGAGCCTCCAACAGTGTCCGGTAACCGTCTTCAGTCCGGTCCCGAATCTTCTCCACATTTCTCATGATGATATCTGAACCTAACAGAGCTAGGTTACCAGCATATTCACCATAATAGTCGTTTTTCTTTTCATGGGCAAGCCTCCAGTCTCGGACCGAAACAGCCTTGGAGATAACATCGCCGCAGCCACTTGCGGTGAATCTATAGGGAGACTCGGAGATGATCTGGGAGTCCGCGAACACGGCGATAGGGGGGTTAGCCTTCAGCGAATAAGGTTGACCCAACCCTTTGACAGAGGCCAAGTTGCTCGCGATGCCATCGTGGGACGCAGTTGTGGGTACGCTTATGAAAAAAGCATTGCTCTCTCCCGCGCTGAGCTTCGCGACGTCAATGGTCCGTCCTCCTCCTACCCCAATGATCGTGTCCGCTTTGATTGATTCAGCTTTCTCGATTATTCGCTCTACCGTCTCAAGATCTGCTTCAGTACAAAGCTCCAATTCCGGATTTAGACCACGATCTCTTAGGTAACCCTTGGCCCGAGAACCAGCGATCCCTAAGGTGACTCTCCCCGTGACTATGAGGGGCCTCTCAAGTCCCAACTCAAGGAAGACCTTGCTTAAGGACTTGAGGACACCCCACCCCACGAGAACTACGCGGGGAAGGTCAATGCGGTGGACGCTGTTCAATACAATATCAGCTTCCTAAATTATGTTTGGCCCATAGCAATAAGGGTTTTTTTAAGCTAGTAAATAAACCGAAAAACGAATATAAGGAAAGATAGAAAGAGGGACTTAAAGAAACGTTTTTAAAGTAGACCTTGAAAAATAACTTGGTTTTCCTTCTAAGGATTACTCTCGTTTACTTTAGGACTGAGGTAAACAAAAATGAAAAATCGCTTAGGTGAATATAAAGGAACGACAACAGTTGCTGCCGTCTGCAAAGACGGAGTCATCCTCGGAACCGACACAAGAGCTACCATGGGTAACTATGTTGCTAGCAAAAACGCAAAAAAGGTCTATCAGATCACCGAAACCCTTGCAATGACCATTGCAGGTGGAGTCGCTGTGGCCCAGCGTATAGTAGAGACCTTAAAGATCAATGCAAGGCTCTTCCAGTTCCGGAGAGGCAGATCTATGCCCGTCGCATCGGCGGCAAGGTTGGTCTCAAACATTCTCTTTTCAAGTCGCTCGGCTGGGATGGTTTTGCCTCTACAAGCTCTGATTGGGGGATTTGACCACTCTGGACCTCATGTATTCAGCCTAGATCCCTTTGGGAGCCTACTAGAGGAGAATGTCGTCTCCACTGGCTCAGGTTCTCCTTTTGCCTATGGAGTCCTCGAAGATCGATATAAGGAAGGGAGTACCGTGATTGAGATGCTTCCCATAGTCGTCAGCGCTATTGACTCCGCCATGAAGAGGGATACTGCAAGCGGCGACAGCTTTGATATCGCCGTCGTGAACCAAGACGGGTTCAGAGAGCTTACCCAAGAGGAAAAATTAGTGCTCCTCAATTTATGAAGTAGATCCTAATGAACACCAGCCAGAATCTTTCATACGAAGAGATTAGGAACACGATACTCACCAATATACCCCGCGAGATAGGGATAACTAGGATAGAATTCGAGGGCCCCCGACTAGCACTCTATGCTCAGAAGCCCGAAGTCCTAGTTGAGCAGAGCCATATCGTCGCGGACATCGCAGGGAGGATCAAGAAGCGCATCGTAGTCCGATCTGATCCCTCTGTGAGGGTGGATGAACTCGAGGCTGAGAAGATCGTCAAAGGTATCCTCAAAGAGGCTGGCTTAGTTCAAAGTTATTTTGATCCTACTCTTGGCGAGGTTATTCTGGAAGTCGAGAAACCTGGGATTGCAATCGGAAAAGATGGGGCAAATCTCCTCGAGATCGTCAAGCAGACCCGCTGGAACCCTAACGTGGTTCGTAGTCCCCCTATTCATAGTCTCACCATTAAGCAGATCCGGGGATTCCTTTACTCTAAAAACAAAGAGAGGGAGAAATTCCTCCGGGAGGCCGGTGAGTCCATATTCCGGCCTATTTATAATAGGACCAGCGACGTCAGGGTTAGCTTCCTTGGATGTACCCGTCACGTGGGAAGGTCTGCGGTTCTCGTGAGAAGTAAAGAGAGCGCCATCCTCATGGATTGTGGAATCAATCCCGGCACTAATAGGACCGTAGATGCATATCCCCGTTTCGATACGGGGGAATTCGATTTGAGTAGACTTGATGCCGTCGTGATCACCCATGCTCACTTGGATCACTGTGGGTTTCTACCCTATCTCTACAAATACGGTTATGATGGCCCCGTCTATTGCTCTGCTCCTACGGCGAGCCTTATGACAATGCTTCAAAAAGACTATCTAGACGTGATGAACAAGGAGGGACGGCTCCCGCCCTATGGAGCGGAGGACATCTACAAAGCCATAATTCACACCATTCCCCTCAACTGGGGTGAGGTTACAGACATCGCGCCCGACGTCCGTCTCACGCTGCATAATGCCGGGCACATCTTGGGTTCCTCCATGGCTCACCTCCATATCGGAAAGGGGCTCCATAACATTGTTTACACGGGGGACTTCAAATTTGGATATACTACATTACTAGAGTCGGCTACCTCGAATTTCCCGAGGGTTGAGACCCTCATCATGGAGAGCACATATGGGGCCCCGGACAACATCACGCCGCCACGCTCAGAGACCGACGCAGAGTTCGTTGAGTACACCAATCATATTCTGAAGAAGGGGAAGTTGATCATCCCCGTACCTGCAGTAGGAAGGGCCCAGGAGATTCTAATGGTCATCAACAAGTACATGGCGGACGGTAGTCTCACTGAGGTTCCTGTGTATATTGAAGGGATGATCTCTGAGGCTACAGGGATTCATACTGCCTACCCAGATTATCTATCCTCTGAGCTGAAGGATCAGATCCTACGGGAAGGGGTGAACCCTTTCGAATCAAACAACTTCACTGCGGTGAAAGATCATAACAGGAGGGACGAGATCGTCGAGGGGGGGCCATGCATTATAATGGCCACCGCGGGAATGATGGAAGGGGGCCCCGTAATGGAGTACTTTAAACGACTTGCCCCTGATCCGGAAAATGGGCTTCTATTCGTAAGCTACCAGGTGGCTGGCACTAAGGGGAACCGGATCCAAGGAGGAATGCGGAGTATCCAGGTTTATAACAGGGACGGTAAAATGTCAATCACTAACATCGGGCTCACCACCCATACTATTTCTGGTTTTTCGGGACACAGTGACCGGAATCAACTCGTTAATTTTGTGAGGAAAATGAGGCCTACACCTAGAAGGGTCTTTATGGTTCACGGCGAGGAGTCAAAGTGCCAAAATATGGCTAGAACCGTCTCAAGGTTCAGGGGAGTTAGGGCTCACTCGCCTAATCTACTCGAAACCTTCCGTCTAGCCTAGAACTTTTATGCCCGCCAGATCTTAACGGTCTTGGGTGTTAGTAGGACTCTTTCTTCGCCAAGGCGAGCGATGTCACCGCTAATACTAGAGGCGTACTCGTTGAGTTCATTTATTGCTCTCTTAACGTCCTCGATGTTGTTCTTAGCTAGGGGGGAAAGATTGGTGATAACGATATTTCCGGCCCTCACCTCAGACTTAATAATGTCAACGTCCTCATACGATTTCAACGGTATAGCCTTGACATATATTTCGCTAAGGGCCTCCGCTCTTCCATCGGTTCTGCCTATTATCTTCTCAATGACGCCTCTCATGTTAGTTCCATCCCGTTGTATCCCTCAGAGGATTATACCAAGGGCTACTATAGTTTTAGTCCCCACAATTGCTTATTAGGCTTTTCAATGAGCTGATAATAGTGGCTGAAGAAAAAACACCAAAGTTGCTGAAGCGAAAAGTTCTGGGAAGGAGGGATGTGAGGAGTCTAAAGGGGGAAGCGGGGATCCTCCTCGGGCCTATAGACACCAACGCAGTGAGCCAGGCCACTTTAGAGGATAACTCTAAGCTATACTTTTTCAAAAAAGAGGCGATCTTGGCTAAAAAGAAAAACATACTCTTTCCTACCCTTATCAACCCTGTGCTCGAAGGCCTTCCCTCAGCCCTTGTCGATATGGGGGCAATACCATATGTCTGCAATGGAGCCGATGTGATGGCCCCAGGAATAATGGGTATCGAGGGTGAATTCAAGAAGGGCGGGCTTCTTGTGATAAGGGATGTAAATCACAAGAAGGCTCTAGGTGTGGGCTCAGCTATTTTTACTTCTGAAGAAATGAGGAGGCTTAAGAAAGGGAAGGTGATTTTGAATCTCCATTATGTCGGGGATAAGATCTGGGCTTCGATAAGCTAAACTTCACTAGTTTTTGATGAATCAGGGAATGTATAATATCGCTAGGAACAAAGCTAATATCACAAAAATCAATGAAAATGAGATCATCGAGATATAGAATATTTTCCAGTAGAGCCCAAATTTTTCAACACCCTTCCTATAATTCTTGATATTTTCGTTGATGATTTTCCAGAATTTTTCAGATATTTTTTCTTTCATCGCTTAAGTTACCTGATTCTCTTTAGCTCTGTAATAACTAATCTTAACATTTTCTTTCGATACAAGGATAACCTCTGAGGTACACGAAATGATTCGAATGCTAAATTGCCCCGGTTTCCGCATAAAATTTATCTAATGTCAGATGATCCATTTGAAGAGCCGGTGAACCAAATGGGTATGTTAGACGATATTACGATCCTAGATTTCAGCCACGTCTATTTCGGCCCATACACCACGCTTATACTAGCCGATATGGGAGCGAACGTTCTCAAGATTGAGCCTCCATGGGGCGAGATTGCGAGGCTTTACCCGCCCCTCTTTGGTGGGATAAGCAGCGTGTTTCTTTACTTCAACAGGAACAAGAAAGGAATGACCCTCAACCTCAAAGATCCCAAGGCGAAGGAGATCGCCCTAGAGCTCGCCGAGAGGTGTGACGTCGTAGTAGAGAACTTTAAGAGGGGGACCATGAACAAACTCGGGTTGGGATACGAGGAAATAAAGAAAGTAAAGCCGGACATAATCTATGCCTCTCTCAGTGGGTTCGGCCTCGATGGCCCATATAGCAATAGGACGAGTTTCGCCCCTATTGCCTCTTCTATGTCCGGCTGGTATCGCCTTAACGGGGATCTCAATGACCCCGAAGGGCCCCCTGCCCGATCTGCGGAGTGGCACGGAGATCTAGACCCGGCCCTCTTCGGGACCATAGCGATCCTTGGGGCCATCCGCCACCATGACAAGACAGGTGAGGGACAGGTCATAGACGTCTCCCAGCTGGACAGCATGATAGCTCAGACAGGTGTTTCTGTTACCAGATACACGATGAGTGGTGAGTTTCCCTGGCAGGCCAGCAAAAAGTATATGGGGCTTAGTACGTTCGGGATGTTCCAAGCTATTGATGGATATGTCTACATAGCCGCTGACCCATACATGGTCCCCCGACTCGCCAAAGGTATGGACGTAGAAAAGCTGGAGAAAACCGAGGAGCTCATTAAGTGGTGCTCCGCCCGGAACGTGATGGAAATCGTAGAGACTCTTGCAGCAGAGTCTATTCCCGTCGCTCCCGTATATAGGATCGACCAGATGCTTGAGGATCCTCACGTAAAGGCAAGAGGGATCATCACTGAGATAGAGCATCCAACTGCGGGAAAAGTGAGGAGTCCTGGGTTCCCGGTGAAGCTTAGTAAAAGTCCAGCCACCGTTCGGATGCCTGCACCCCAACTGGGGGAGCACAACGAAGAGGTTCTCACGGAGCTCCTCGGCTACACAAAGGGCCAGATAACGGAGTTAAAAAAAGCCGGAGTTCTAGGTTGATCATCTAAACTATTTTTAAATCCATCAGCCCATGTTCATTTAGGTCTCCATGATGATGTCCGAGCTGCGAGATCAAATGATCGAGAGACACATCAGGGCCGGGTACATTAAATCGGACTCTATGGCCGAAGCTATTAGGCTGATACCTCGGGAGGAATTTATGCATTCCATCTATGTAGATCACGCCTATGTGGATCAGCCCTTCCCCCTTCCGGGGGATGGAAAACAGACCATATCCGCTCCATATATGTATCCAATTTTTTATGAGCCCCTTACTCTCGTAGAGGGGAACCGGGTTCTCGAGGTGGGGGCTGGCTCAGGATATGGGGCTGCCATAGCCCGGGAGCTTGTTGGATCGAGTGGTCTAGTAGTTTCTATTGAGATCAACCAAACAACCTTTGACTTCGCGAGGGAGAATCTAGGCAGGACTGGATACGACGATGTGGTGCTGGTACACGGAGACGGATCTTTAGGTTATCCAGCAGAAGCCCTTTATGACGCCATCTGCATCACGGCGGCCTGCCCAGCGATCCCCTTACCCCTCATTGAGCAGTTAAATGCCCCAGGTAAGATCATGGCTCCTGTTGGTGGTCCTCATAGTGTTTCAGGGCAAGATCTTATTCTCCTTGAAAAAAAAGATGATGGAATTATCGAAAAAAGGATTTTGATGAAGGTTTCATATGTTCCCCTAACCGGAAAATATGGCTATGTAGTAAGACCTTGGGGTTGAAACCAGTTAAAAGTACTAGAATACACATCTACTATGAGACGTAATGAAAGCGGGTGTGATCTCGAGGCTCAATGATCGAAAGGCTCTGAAAATTGCACAGGATATTGCCCAGTATCTTATGAACAATGGGGTTGACGTGGAGTTGGAGACCGAGACTGCTCTTAGTATGGAAAACCCGGGGGGGCATACAGACCTCGGGGAGATGTCCCCCGATTTCATGGTCACCGTGGGAGGGGATGGCACAATACTGCGAACTGTAATGCAGATGCAGGAACCAGGTACCCCTATCCTCGGGGTAAACAAGGGTAGCCGGGGTTTTCTCACAGAAGTCCATCCAAATTATGTAAACGATGCGTTGGATAGAGTTCTGACGGAGGACTATGAAATTGAGAGATGCATCAAGCTATCTTCTAGACATCTAGAAACGGGAAAGGTCTTCCCTGACAGCCTTAACGAGGTACTATTGGCATCCTCGATGCCTTCAAAGGCTATCGATGTTCAAATCAAGGTCAATGGAGAGCCTTTGATTGACATTCAATCTGACGGAGTCATGGCCTCGACGCCGGTAGGGTCTACTGCTTACAATCTCTCAGCTGGGGGATCTATCCTTCATCCAGAGATTAATAGTATTATACTCACTGCTATTAGTCCGTACAGCTATTTCAGGAGCATTGTAATACCGCATAGGGACATCATCACTCTGGAACTTTTGAAACCCAGATCAGAGGGGATGGTGATCATCGATGGGAGAGATTTTACAGCGACAAAACCCCCTACAACGATAAAAGTGCAGCTAAGTGAGCACGTGGCTAGATTCATCAGATTCAAGCCTTTCTACGAGAGGCTTGAGAGACGCCTTGTTTTCAAGGAGTCAAAGTAAGGGACAACCAGAATTTATGGGGGCTCCTTATGGGATTGATAAAATGTCCAGCGTAGGCGACGAAACAGAAGTTTTTGTTCTCGACACCTCAGCATTCATCGCTGGATATGGGTCACCTAGAAGCGGTGAGTCTCTTTATACCGTGCCAGCAGTAAAGGGGGAGATAAGGGCGGGCGGACTCCAGAGATTCCGCCTCGAGAACGCTGAGAGAACAGGGTTATTAATAGTCCTTAAACCTGAGGAGAAATACCGAAAAGAGGTTCAACGAGTCTTATCAGAATTAGGGGAGACTAGGGTCCTATCGGAGGCTGACCTTCAAGTGCTGTCACTAGGAATACAGCTACAAGGTGAAGGAAATAGAACAATTATAGTCTCCGATGACTACGCCGTCCAGAATATTGCTGACCGGATGATGCTGGGCATCAAGAGCGTCAGAACCCGGGGCATCAAGCGCAGGTACAAATGGATAACGTATTGCCCCGGGTGTAGGCGAACATTTGAGGGTCCTCCCATCGACAATGTCTGCTCAGTCTGCGGGACTTTCCTGAAGCGCAGACCCTCCACCGAGAGAAAAATCGATTGACTCTCCCTAGTTCCTCAGAAAAATATATGTAATGATTATGGTAGGATGGATCGGTGAACAGATCTGACGGTTGATCTCATCATATTAGATGGTAAAATTCACACTAAAGGTGGATTTTTCAAAGGGAACCTCATCATTGACGGAGGCAAGATCCAATCCCTGACTCATGGAGCCTTGCAGCCGGATGCATCTCTAGTCGTTGACGCCAAGGGTAAGCTTGTCCTACCCGGAATGATCGACATGCATGTCCATTTCAGGGATCCGGGATTCACAAACCGAGAGGATTTCGAGTCTGGCACCAGCTCTGCAGCCGCAGGGGGCGTAACCACAGTTGCCGATATGCCCAATACTGTCCCCTCAGTGGTCTCGGTAGAGGCAATCAGGAAAAAAGTCGAAATCGCTAATAGAAAGGCTCTAGTAGATTATGCATTCATCGGAGGAGCTGGAGCGCTTGACTCCGAGACCCTACTAGCTATGGCGGAGGAGGGGATTGTAGGATATAAAAGCTTCATGACCGCCCGGTTCAAGGAGCTCGCGGCCACAGACTATCAGATGCTCAACAACTTTACGACCATCGCTGAGACAGGTCTCCCCTGTCTCATCCACGCCGAAAACCAAGACATCGTGGCTCAGGGTATAGAGAAGGCGAAGGCACTTGGACGTTTAGACCCAATTGCTCACGCAGAATTCAGACCCGCAGTAGCCGAGGATGAAGCTACGACTAGAACCATCCTCCTGGCAAAAGAGTCAGGGGTCCATCTCCACATTTGCCACATGTCTTCCAGGGGAGCCGTAGAGTCACTTGCCCTGGCACAGAACAAGGGGCAGAATGTAACGGGGGAGACCTCAGCCAACTATCTCCTCCTTAACATCAAAGCCATGAAGGAGATCGGGCCCTACGCCAAGATGGACCCACCGCTCAGGGGGCCCAATGATCAGGAGGCCCTTTGGAGAGGTCTCAATTCTGGTGTAATAGACGTTTTGGCCAGCGACCACGCCCCCTACCCAAAGGAGGAAAAGGAAAAAGGATGGGAGAATATTTTTGAAGCCCCCTCTGGGGGTACGGGGATCCAGACCCATCTCTCCCTTATGCTTGACTCGGTGAACAAAGGGAAAACCACGCTGAATAGGCTCGTCCAAACCTTTGCAGAAAATCCAGCAAGGTTAATGGGCCTTTACCCTCGGAAGGGTGCCATAATCCCCGGGGCTGATGCCGACCTCATCGTCGTGGACCTGAACGCAGAGTTCAAGATCAAGGGCGATGATCTTTACTCGAAGCAGAAGGTCACATCTTTTGAGGGTTACAAAGGGAAAGGTATACCCGTTACAACAATTGTTCGGGGAGAGATCATCATGGAGGAGGGCAGTATCATTGGCAGGCCAGGCTACGGTAAATACCAACGACCAAAACACCCGCGCTCTGGAAGAGAATAGGTCTGAATTATTTATTGATTTCAGAGTTACGATTTGGCACATGAATAACCTAAAGAAGGAAACATTTTCTTAAGCGAGGACTATCGAGGTAACTTCTTAGAAAGGATGAACAACACGTTTTTTACTACTTTTCTTTTTGCTTTATTTATACCCCTTCTGCTTCACCCCCTTATATCTTGTTTACAAAGACTCCAGCTTTAAAATGGGGTTATGAATAATTATCGACTATTTTATGAAAAACGATTTCAATCTTCCGGGTCACACCATCTAATTTCATTTTGATAGAAAGCTATCCCTATTATTCTTTTTAGTTGACAAACGAAACAAATAAGTAATTACAAAGGTTTTTCCCGAGCATAGATTCTAGGGATGGCCTTTGGATGGAACATCAGGTGTTTGATCTCGTCATAAAAAGCGCTAGAATTATTGATGGTTCAGGTAATCCCTGGTTTAAGGCTGACATTGGAGTTATTGGTGAAAGGATCGCAAAGATTGGGCGAATTGAGGATGCCCTTTATGTTATAGATGCTGAAGGGTTATTGGCTGTCCCAGGATTTATTGACACTCATAGCCATTCTGATCTGATGCTCATTGCAGAACCCGAGGCAAAGCAGAAAATCATGCAGGGCATTACCACAGAAGTCGTGGGTCAAGATGGACTCGGGGAGGCGCCAATCAGCGACGAGACTGTTGATGGCTGGAGAAGATACCTCGCGGGCCTCAACGGTGATCCTGAGATCGAGTGGAGTTGGAGAGGATTTGGGGAATATCTAAGAGCCCTTGACAAGGCCAAGACTTCAACCAATATAGCCGCCCTTGTAGGGCACGGCAACCTCCGCCTTCTAGCCATGGGAATGGAGAACAGATCACCCACACAGACCGAGTTATCCACAATGAAACGAATTCTGTCAGAATCAATTGCAGCAGGAGGTTTCGGCCTCAGCACCGGCCTCATCTACCCACCGTGTGTCTATGCTAACTCTGCCGAGTTAACCGAGCTCTGCTCTGTGGCAGCGAACTACGGCGGGATCTTTGTTGTGCACATGAGAAACGAGGGGGACGGTCTCTTCGACTCCATTGACGAGGTCGCTAAGATCGGGGTAGACGCCCGTATCCATGTTCATGTCAGTCACTTCAAGGTGAGCGGATCTAAGAACTGGGGGAAAGCGGGAAAGGCAATCGCCAAGATTAATGCACACCGGAATGATGGAGTCGAATTCACAATTGACCAGTATCCATACATAGCTGGGAGCACATTCCTCAGCAGTCTCCTGCCCATCTCAGCTCACGAGGGGGGCACAGATCGTATGCTAGAAAGGCTCCGAGACCCATCTGAGAGAGAGCAGATCAGGGGACTAATCACCGAGAGTCGGGGCCTCAACTGGGGTTGGCAAAATATCCTAGTCACATCGATGAACAGTGAGAAAAACAAGCCTTATGAAGGGCTTAACCTCAGGGAGGTCTCTGAGAGGAGGGGAGAGGACCCTGTTGAAACTCTATTCAACATCATCATGGAGGAGGAGAACGCGGTCACCATGGTGAGCTTCATGATGTCAGAGGAGGATGTCCGCACCGTGATGAGGAGCCCATTCCAAATGGTATGCACCGACGGGCTAGTTCTACGAGGTAAACCTCACCCAAGAGCCTACGGAAGTTTTCCCCGAGTCCTAGGGCGATATGTCAAAGAGGGCGTTATCCGACTTGAGGATGCGATACGGAAGATGACCTCCCTACCTGCCCAGACCTTCGGCATTCGTGATAGGGGGTTATTAAAGGAGGGGATGTTTGCCGACGTCACTATTTTCGACCCTGATACGATCATTGACAAAGGTACATACCAGGACCCGATCCAGTTCCCAGAGGGGATCGAATATGTTCTTGTAAACGGATCTGTCACCGTCGAAAATGGCGTACATACGGGAAAAAGAGCGGGAAAAGTGCTCAGACACCGCTGAAATGCACCACTGAAAAAGGGGTTTCCGTTATTCTGCACTGCTCTTGAAATAAGATTATAAGCTTCACACTAGATTAATTCGAAGAGTGGAAAAAAAGATGTGGAACGCCATCGAGATAAACAACCTTACAAAGACATTTGGTGAAATCGTAGCCCTCGAAGGCATCAGCTTTACAGTTAGAGAAAGGGAGATTTATGGTCTCATTGGGCCAAACGGAGCAGGAAAAACAACCACCCTCAGAATCCTCAGCACCCTCATAAAGCCATCCTCTGGGTCAGCTACAATCTTCGGGAATGAGGTCGTGAAAAGCGCCGAGAAGGTCAGGGGGATCATAAGCTATCTCCCTGAGGAAGCAGGAGCATATCAAAACCTCTCGGGGTATGAATACCTCAGTTTCATGGCAGGGTTTTATGCTGATGGCAAGGAATCAGCGGACGAGATGCTTCAAGAGGCCGAGCTTGTTTCTGGCCTCAGTGAACGCCTCGACGACCGGATCAAAGGTTACAGTAGAGGGATGAAACGCAGACTGCTCCTTTCCAGGGCATTGATGGTCAAGCCAAAGTTGCTAATCCTCGACGAGCCTACCTCAGGGCTGGATGTAGTCCACGCTTTCCACGTACGTCAGGTGATCAAAGAATACGCGGCCAACAAAGGAGTCACGATCCTTCTCTCCAGTCACAATATGCTTGAGGTCGAGTACTTGTGTCACAGTGTCGCTCTAATCAACGAGGGGAAGATAATCGCCGAAGGGAGTCCCGACGAGTTAAACCAGAAGTTTTCAGCGGATAATTTAGAGCAGGTCTTCATGGAGATAGCAAAGCTTGGGTAGCTTATGGAGCTTAGTCCTGAAGGAGATCAAGGAGCTTATAAGGGATCCCAAGATCCTCATCGGAGTCATACTTATGCCCCTCATCATTTTCCCCTTGATGGGCTCCGCAATAAATATCTCTACCACTTCAGTCCAGAGGGCGTTGATCACAGCATCATTTGCCATTTACAACGAAGATGATGGGGTAACCACAACTGCTCTTCTCGACTATCTCCACAGAAACAACACCGTTCTCACGATCGATGCAAATGGAATCAAGGACGCTCTCCGAAAATACCAGGAAACTAACGCTACCACGCTCTTATGGATCAAGGAAGGTTATTCAAAAAACGTCTCCCAAGGTTTAAGAGGAGAGTTGAAGGTGTACGCTAACCTGAGGAGCCTTTCTATTGCAGAAACAAGCTCAACGGACGCTATTGGGGGACTCATCAACTATTACGCCTACTTCCTTTCCATCTCAAATATCAATAACCTTTTGGAACAAGCGGGTGAGATGAGGGAAGCGAGGGTTGTCAGGAGTCCCATTAGCGTCGACTATCAATCAATAATCAAAGGGAACGTCATAAATGTAGCTCCCTCTCAGATCATCTCTGTCATAATGTCCCAGAGCGTGATGCTCCCTGTTATGGTAATGGTTATGCTCATGTTTTCGATCCAGATGGCAGCAACGAGCATCGCTATCGAAAAGGAACAAAAGACCCTGGAGACACTTATGACTCTTCCAGTTAGCCGCCTTACTATTCTCAGTGGAAAGCTCGCTGGCAGCATCGTAGTCGCCGTCGCTGGGGCCATCGCATACATGATTGGCTTCGGCTACTACATGACATCGGCCTTCAGCTTCACCTCAGAGCTCACTACTATGTCTACCCAAGACCTCTCAATCGGCCTCGAGCCACTGGGAACTATGCTCCTGGGAGTCAATATGTTTGTGACCCTCGTTTCCGGCCTTGCCCTCGCGATAAGCCTGGCTACCTTCACCGACAACGTCAGGAGCGCTCAGAGTCTCACTGGATTCCTTACTATACCCATTATGCTCCCCGCGATCATCCTTATGTTCAGCGACCTCTCGATGCTCCCCAAGGCAATACAGATGATCCTTTTAATGATTCCATACACCCATAGCATCATCGCTTCAAAGGCAGCCTTCATAGGGAACTATACCCTCGTTCTTAGGAGCATAGGGTACATTACGGCGTTCACCCTCGTTGTTCTATATATTGCTGCTAGGATCTTTTCCACTGAAAGGATCATCACTGCAAGATTTACCTCCTTTGAAATCAAGAAACTCCTAGGAAAAAGATCCAAATAGATTCTTTTACCCTTTTTAAACTCCTAGTCCTTTAATTTCAGTCCTTACGACAAACGAATACTCCTGTGTGCGAACAGATTGAACATCGCGCGCGATACCACCAAAACCTTAAATCGGGTCTCGAAAGATTTCACCAATATCCTATAGAGGATGAATATTAATCATGAACACCATAAAGGGAATAATCTTTGACCTTGATGGCACACTGATTAATACCTCAATAAATTTCACTGTAATGAAAGAGCGGATGATCAATTTCCTCGAGGAGAACGGAATTCCAAAAGATATCCTCACCCCTAAACAGACTACAGTCGTGATAATTGCGACCTCCGAGAAAATTCTACGAGAAAATGGTAAACAACAGGTTGATATCGACTTAGTGAGACAGACTCTAGAAGAGATAATGAATCAGGGAGAGCTTGATGCTGTCCAAGACATCTCTGAGATAGATGGAGTACAGAATGCCCTCCAAAACTTTAGAGAATCAGGCTACAAGCTAGCAGTCCTCACAAGGAGCCACCATGCCTACGCTGTAGAAGCCCTAACAAAAATCGGCGCCTATGACCTATTTGATGTAATCCTTGGAAGGGGTGAGACTCCCAAGCCTAAACCATACCGTGAAGCTCTGGAACATACGGCAACCTTACTTAACCTGAATCTGAATGAGATCATCTTCATTGGCGATAATCATATAGATGCTAATAGCGCGGCGAACGCTGAGGTTTTTTTCATAGGGGTCAAGACCGGGCGACATGGGGACTTTTCGTGGGACGGGTGTTTCCCCCAAGTTCTCCTGGAAAGCGTTATAGATCTGCCTGCTTACCTTCGAGGAAAAAAATAGAAATTCAAAGTTGCCTTTATATTTGATGGATAGGCTTTTATCGATACTCTGAGGAGTATAATCAAAATCAGATTCGTCTATCTGTTTCACCGAATAATTGGAAGTGAGAATTTGCCAGATAATAAAGAAGTTTACAAACAGAAACTGAGCCAAGCTATGGCCGTATTGAATCGTGTCTCCGAGGACAACACTACTCCGAGAAATATCCGGAGGACAGCGAAAAAGGCAAATGACTTGCTACTGGATGAGAGTCTAAGCCCGGCTGCAAGAGCGGCAAACGCCATTGACCTCCTGGATCAGATTTCTCAGGACCCAAATATGCCCATGTATACTAGGACCCGGATCTGGAATGCCATAAGCGTTCTAGAAGGTATCCGA
This sequence comes from Candidatus Bathyarchaeota archaeon, assembly GCA_030739585.1. NCBI lineage: Archaea > Thermoproteati > Candidatus Bathyarchaeota > Candidatus Bathyarchaeota archaeon. Next base: position 7,517 of record JASLYX010000011.1, on the reverse strand, counting down.
GACTAGGATTCTCGGTTTTTACATTTCTCTTATTAGTGAAAAAGTTACCTTGAACATCTCTGCTGTTGGTAATTAGTGGGGATTAAGGTTTTTCGTGGTTAATTCATTTATTTCCGATTAGAAAAGGTATTCGCTAGCCAAAATCGTATAGTTGCGTTTTAAATATGAGCCCCGAGATTATGTATCGTTGTACAATCGCACGGTTTCTATTCCTTGGCTTCTGCAGTATTACTGGGACGAGGTTCTGACCCTCGTTGTGTGTGTGAGTCTAGATCTTATAGAGTACATTTTCCCGCTTCTCATGATGCCTGTAGCAGGGGATCCCATCGACATTGTGGGGATTACTTTCTCCGTGTTCTTCTTCAGGTGGATCGGAGCCATCACTTTCTTGGAGCTCATTCCAGGGTTAGACGTTCTCCCGATATTCACGTTTTCCTGGTTAATATGGTACGTCTTTAAGAGAAAGAGGGAGGGCCAGAAGCAGGAAGCGGAACTTGACAGTTGGAGATAAAAGAACTGAATAAGTCATAATAGATTAATTGATATTATTATTCGCCTCCTTTTGGATTATGAGTATAGTTGTGAGAGAGGATGCGGGTACCATCAGGCTTGTGGACACCCATGCTCATCTCAGTAACCTAGAAGACCGGAAGGGAGTTATTGAGAGAGCGAGGGCAGTCGGTATCGATGCCATTATCGCTGTCGGTGGAAACCTAGAGACATCGCGAGCGACCCTTGGATGGGCTAGCGATTATAAGGGATACGTGTATCCCGCTTTTGGCATTCACCCGATGGAGTGGATGGTCGCAGACACTGAGAAGACTATTAGGTTTATCATTGAGCACATTGACCAATGTGTAGCCGTAGGAGAGATTGGTCTAGATTATTGGTACCGAGGGGCAAAAAAGAGTGAGGATGCAAGAGAACAACAACGGAAAATCTATATTAAACTGCTTCAGATTGCATTGGAGCACGAAAAACCAGCCTTGGTACACGGGAGGGGAGCATGGGATGATGCCTTAACCCTCGCAAGCGAGCATGGACCCAGCCGGATTATATTCCACTGGTTCAGCGGGCCCCTAGAGGTTCTACATAAGGTCTTGGATTCGGGTTATTTTATATCGGCTACTCCCGCAGCGGAGTTCAGTAGGGATCACAGGGCAGCTCTCGCCGAGGCGCCTCTTGAACGTATTGTCATCGAGACAGATTCTCCAGTCAGTTATCACGGGAAAAGGGCTGAACCCGCAGATATTTTGCTCACTCTGAGGGCATTATCAGAGCTAAAAGGGATATCCGAGGAAGATGTGGCCGAGGTTACTTCTCGTAATGCCAAGAGGTTTTTTTGTATCTAAGCTGGATCTTGGGCTAGTTTAAGTATAAATAAATGAATAGAAGCAGATTATAGACTTTGAGCAGTCTTCTAGCGCCTGGAATAGTATTGGAAATTTATTCCTCTATCTATGAAGTGATAGCATTTTTAACTCGTTTTTTGTCTTCCTCTACAAAAAATCGCGCGCGTAGCTGTTATGGTTCTTTCCACTGGTTCTGGGTGACTGCGTTTCACTCGTTGATGAACTATGCGTTATTGGTGTTTATGCTTACATTGAAGGTGGTCCTGATATCATCCTCAGCGCGATTAGTTTCATAGGATTTTGTATAACACTAATGCTTTAGGATGAACTATGGGGCGATAAAGATTTACTTAAGTGGGGGGCATTTTGAGTGGGCCGGGATAGCCAAGTGGTTTAAGGCGCCAGTCTTGAAAACTGGTGCTCTCCGGAGCGCATGGGTTCGAATCCCATTCCCGGCGCCATTCTTTTGGTTGTTAGTGCTAGGAGGCAGGATATTGGTTACCCTATTCGGTCTTTAGCGTAGATTCATATATTGTTCCCCCCGTTCATCTTCCAGTAAATCACGGGAGAGAATTGGCGGTGGACGTGTGGGGCTGGATGGGTGACCTCGTCATTAACTACGGCTACTTTGGAGCCTTTCTGATCTCCCTCTTCGGGAACTTAACCATCTTGTTCCCCGTTCCTTTTACAATTACCATTTACGCATTCGGGTCCACCCTTAATCCTCTCCTCCTAGGTCTCGTCTGCGGTATAGGGTCCACCGTCGGGCAGGCTTCCGCCTATCTCGTCGGCATGGGGGGTCGTAAGGTCATTAAGGGTCGCTACGAGGAACGCCTAGAGAGTGCCAAGAACCTCGTCCAGCGATACGGGGTTACCATTATCTTCCTTTTCGCTCTGCTTCCGCTCCCAGATGACGTTATACTCATCCCTCTCGGTGTCCTCAGATATGACTTTAAAAAAGCCCTAGGGGCCATGTTCCTGGGGAAAACAATAATGCTGTCCTTCGTTGCATATGCCGGGAGGTACAGCTACGTATTCGTGAAGGACATCTTCAAGTCAGGGGGGGTCCTGGGTGGGGTAGTCTCTATGGCCCTATTAGTCATCGTCCTAGTGGTAATAATGACGATCGACTGGACGAGATTCATCGACGATAGTGACCTTAAATCCATCAAAGACTAAGCGTTATTGGTTTTTAAGCAGGTTGTAGCAGCTGTCCCTGCTGGAGTTCTTGTTGCTGATGCTGCGTCACGTCTTTTGGACTTGTGTACGCGTTCATGTAGCAGA
>JASLYX010000011.1:0-4871 GCA_030739585.1 Candidatus Bathyarchaeota archaeon | reverse complement strand
GGAACCATCTGGCCCGTACCAGACCGTCCTTTCATCGCCATCGCGACCAACCAGCTCGTATTTTTTGTATTCTTCTGCCTTCAACGTACGGCCACAGACTTCGATGGTGGGTTGAATTCCATTTTCTTGTTTGCCTTCACTGTGCTTCTATGATTCATGATAGTTCACGCATGCTCGTAGTACCATCTCTCTCCGATATCCCAGAAAAGATGTCTTTTGTCATCTCCACCTGAATTCTTTTCCAGTTTGATCATTTCAGGAGAGGTTTCAACTCACGTATACCGAGTGGGAATCAATAAAAAGTCTAAAGGGCAGTAAAGCCCTCTACAGTCTGCGCGTCTAGTCTCTTGATGAGCTCGATTGTGAGACGGATTGCGTTTTCAGTGTCTTTGAGGCTCAGATATCCCACGTGGCTATGAATGTGTCTTGTGGGTATACTGATCACAACGCTGGGACAACCTCCCCGGTTCAAGTGGATCCGTCCCGCATCCGTTCCTCCTGAGACCTGGCTTAGTTGTAGAGGTATTTGTGCGTGCTTCGCGGTCTGGATCACGAGCTCCTTGAAGGGCTGATTAGGGATCATGGATCTGTCCCAGGTGAGCAACCCGGGGCCCTGCCCCATCTTAGTAATAGCCTCGTATGGCTTGATCCCAGGAACGTCCCCAGCGATGTCCACCTCCAACGCAATTCCCACATCAGGGTTCACTAGATGGGAAGTGGTTTGGGCTCCGCGTAGCCCCACTTCCTCTTGAACTGTACAGGCCCCATAGATGGTGTTTGGATGCTCGATATCCTGCTCCTTTATGCGTCGTATAGTCTCCATCAGGATAAACGCACCTATTCTATCATCGAAGGCCTTTCCCATCGCCACCTTTCCGTCTCTAACCAGCTTAAAAGGGCTCCAAGGCACGGCGGGATCCCCAATTCTCACACCGGCCTCAACAACCTCCTCTTTGCTAGTGGCCCCTATATCAATGAACATCTGATGCCTCTCCACCACTTTGCTTCTCTCCGCAGCAGGGAGGATATGCGGAGGCTTAGACGCGATCACCCCATCCAAATCCCCTTTCTGGCCACGGATAACAACCCTCTGCCCCAAGAGCACCTGGCTCCACCATCCCCCTAGGGCGTTAAATGTGAGGAAACCCTCCTTTGAAACTGAGGAAACCATGAATCCAATCTCATCCGTATGCCCCGCCAAAAGCAGCCTTGGCCTATCCTCCGTCCCCCTAGAGACAAATGTGACAGACCCCAGCCTATCCACAAACACATCGTCAGCGTAAGGCGCCATGTAATTTTTACAGATCGTATTGGCTTCCCTCTCGAATCCCGATGGCCCAAAGGCCTCCATGAGCTCTTTCATGAGCGTCAAGGACTTTTCATTGAACATAATAAACAACGAAAAGTAGAACCAGCACAAATTAATGATTATCGATTCCCTATTTGAGGATCTTCCGGGCCGAGGTAATGTATCCTGAGTGGCCCAGCATCTGAGTCTGGGGGCGCGTCTTATTCTCAGCCACGGTTATCTTCCTCAGCATGAGCTCGATGGTCTTGATCTCTACGAAAGGCATCTCTTTGAGCGCATATGTCGTTTTCATCACCTGCTCGATGGTAGGGCTGAAGGAAACGAAAACCCCGCTACCAGCTAGTGCCTCGTATGCATGGGGCACCACAAGCCAAGGAACCGCCATGTCAAGAACTACAGCATCCACGTTAGCAACTTCGATGCCTTGAGTCACGTCCCCTTCTCTTAATTCCACGAAATCCATGAGTTTAGCCCTCTCTATGTTCCTGGCGGCAACCCTTTGGAATTTTGGGTTAATTTCATAGGAATAGATTATGCCGTCAGGTCTTACGGCGTCAACAAGGGATAGGGTGAGGGCCCCGCTCCCGGTTCCTGCTTCGACTACTCTACAACCTGAGCCCACTCCGAGCAGGATCATAATGTATCCGATGTCTTTAGGGTAGAGGACTTGGGTCCTGCGGTCGGTCTTGAGGATCCTGTCCCTGATCAATGGCTTGAGGGCTATGAACCTGATCCCGAGGCTGCTCACCAGAGGGGAGCCATAGGGTCGGCCTATAATCTCGTCCAGCTCAACGTAGCCCTTATGTGTGTGGAACTGGGCTCCGGCCTCTACACGAATCATATAGGTGCGTTTTCCATCGAGGTAGAGAAGGATGTCGTCGCCTTCGCCTATGTTAGTCATCCCATGCCTAGAGGGGTCTCCTTGGATAAAGTCTTCCATCGAGGTTATACCTCAAAAGGGGAGAGCGATGTAATTTTTTTTAAACTTTCAACTCCCAATTTGCCACGAATAAGTGGATTTTCCACACCCTATCTGAAATTCGTGAATGCCAGAAAACTCAGAAAAGGGAAGAGGTTACTTTTTGGGCTATTTCTTCTGATGCTTGAGCTCTTCTACCTTCTGGTTGAACTCCTCTATGCGTTTATTGATCTCTACGGTGAACTCTGGGAAGTCATACTCCTCTGCGATGAAATCTCCCTCCCACCACTCCACGGTCAGGCAGTCTTCCTCGGGAAGGAATATATGGGGCACGCCGGCGGGAACATCAAGGATCTCCCCCTCCACGAGGACGTGATCTAGGTTTTCACCATTCACCTTGAAGACGTACCTTCCCATACCTTTCATCAGTAATGTGTGCTGGTCTACGGGGTGGATGTGGTTCCCCCTAAAAAGGCCTCCCCTCGTGTAAAGGATGGAATAGAACTTGCCTTCATATGTGAATTTGTGGCCTTCTCCCACTGCGGTTGGCTCTCCTCCTCCCCATCTTTGAAGGTCAAGTATGAAGTCTAGGGTCATGTTATTCACTGTGGATAGACCAGATAGGAAGGATAAGACCTTTGGGAAGGGCTATGCTATGCGTTCAAGAAAGCGCCTTAGGTGTCTCTCGAACTCTATTGGATTATCTTGAGGTACCATATGGGTTGCCTCCTTTACTGTGACGATCTCAATACCTGAGATGACTTCCCGCATCCTTTCTTGGGCAGCCAGGGTCACAACGGCGCTCTTGCCTCCTAGAACCATAAGAGTCGCTGTCTCGATCCTCTTTGCGAAGGGCCAGAGATCAAGGGATAGGCTGGGCCGCATAATGTTTGGGGTCGACTTCAGCGTCAGCTTACCTTCATTATCCTCTTTGAGGCCATGCTTAATCCGGTTCTCCACAGCGTCCTCTGTAAAACCAGAGTACTTCTCCTTGAAGTAGTCCCTAGCCTGCTCCTTACTTTCGAAAAGTTTAGGGGGCGGGGCCGACGAGTATTTTCTCTTCTCAATCCGGGGTGCGATATCAACCAACACTAGGCCTTTGAGTTCGTTGGGATGCTCCGCTGCGAGGGTTATTCCCATCATCCCCCCAACGCTATGTCCTATCAGGATTATCGGCTCGAAGGCCAGCTGCCTATAGCAGTCTCTCATGATCTCGGCGTGGTCAGGAAGAGTGAGAGATGGTTTAGGAATATCCGAGTCCCCGTGATCTAAGATGGTTAATCCCAGCATCTGGTACTCTCCATTGAGGGCATTATATATGGCCTCGAAACCATGGGCATCCATTCCCATGCTGTGGATAAAGACGAGCTTGGGGCCGGTGCCACCCCAGAGGAGGTAGTGGACTCTGTATCCTCCGCTTTTGAGGAATCCTTCCTTAGGCTCAGACATCGTGATCAAGGATGTAGTCTGTCTTTCGGGCTTAAATTATAACCTCCACTTCCAATGCTTTTTTCTCACACACTGCTGAGAGACAATAAATATGGGGGCGTGCGCCAAAAACAAATGAAACTTTGAAACAGGTATTTATAAAATCATGTTCAATGTCTAAGAAGAGTACAACACAATTGTAAGACAGACGAGTTATTTTTGGCGGTGCATGGAAAAAAATCCTGTCGTGCGCGCGATCAGGATATTTAACTCTTAGATCTCATTTTTTTTACGCGCGCGAAATTATTTATATTTAAATATTTTAACCAATATTAACGAGCTAATTGACTCGATTCAGGAATTTAGCCACAATTTGCTTTCTAATAATATTGTCGTTTTTCTTTGCATTTCTAGTACCCTCTGTCTTGTCATCCCATGGAGATCCCTCTCAAAAAATATATTTAGGTAGAAGAGTCCCCCTAACGCGTCAGGATCTCTGGAGCTATACCTTTTCTCCTGGGAGTCGTGTGGACGCCTCTCTTGATGTGGCTAACGAGGTCATCTTCACAGGGTCCGAGAACGCTAAGGTTTACGCGTTTAGCACACCCCAAAGCAACACATCGCATTTGACAACGGGAGAATGGACCGTTTTTCTTCTTGTGGATGTGGGTGAATCCTCTGCTTTGGATGCGTCATTCGGCATGAAAACTGATGCCACCAACGGGTTTGATGAAAATCTAGGAGAACTAGTGCTCCCACCTGGATTCGCAGGAGTTGAATCATACTTCTACCACCCCGACAACCCTTCCAGCCCAGTTAATCTCCGAAAACTGTACGCGAGTTACCTGCCGGAAGAGTACCCGGCGAATTGGACATTAAAAGTGCATCTGTTCACCTCAGTCTTTTCTCCCAATGTCAACGGCAGTGTTGTAATGGAATGGAATACCACTGATGTCGATACGATTTCAAGTAACTACACAGTAACCCTTGTTGCGCCGGATGCCACTGAGATTGATATGCGTTCATATGGAGCCTATAGTTTCTCAGCCGATGAGGATTCTTACTACACCTTTGTTATCGTCGTTGACGAGACGGCCGGACACTAAAACTCTACTTTTTTCCTTTTCTAATTCTAGGGTCAAGATCTCTGGATAATTGACCCGTATATTTTTGTTTTTAATCAAATTTCTTTCCATGCAAGTAGAATGAAACTCA
>JASLYX010000010.1 GCA_030739585.1 Candidatus Bathyarchaeota archaeon | reverse complement strand
ACATTTTTATAGTAATTTCCCCCGAGTTTAGTTTTAGTCCTCAAGAGGAAGAAAGTAGGAAAAAAATAAGGTTTCTAGATAGAATCGGGGAGACACAAAGACTCGTTTCCACCATAGTTTAGATTCTTACAGGCCAACAAGGAACTCTGTGGTGATGCCACCCACGTAGTTAGGGTAAGTACGTGAACGGCAGATTCAAACCTGTCTTATAGAGGTGATCGAGCAATCAGAGTTAATGGAAGCATCACAATCTAAACTATCTATCCACGCTCTTGATAATGAGGGAGGACGTGGATAAAATGAGGGGCAGATTACCAATTAGGTCACTAAGGCCCTCCTTCACGATGGATGCAGACACAATCTGCGCGCGATATTAATAATATTCGCCTTAGATTTTATTTGCTTGGGGGTTAGGGCATTAGTACGTATAATTGTATTGTTAAAAGATATAGTCGATCTAGAGTTAATGAAGGTCAACCTAAAAACAAGTGAACCCATAATCAAGGGGATAAAGAGAAAGATAAGCGATCTTGATACGAGAGCCCTTGAAGCCGCCCTTAAACTCAAAGAATCCAACAAGGGGGAGGTCATAACTCTTTCCATAGGTGGATCAGAGACAAGAACAGTCATCCTAGCTGCCCTGGCCATGGGGGCGGATAGAGCTTACATCATAAAAAACGACAAGCTGGCTAGACTCGACTCTCGAGCTACCTCCAAGGTAATCAGGGCTGCGGTGGAAAAGATAGGCCCTTATGATCTTATCATTGGAGGAGAGATGTCTCTTGATAGTCTCTCTTCCCAAACAATCCCGAGGATCGCTGAACTCCTAAACCTCCCCCAAGTAACTTACGTGAAGGAGATTAAGCTCTATGAGGGGACTCTTCAGGCAGTGAGGGATTTAGAGGACGTTGATGAAATCGTAGAGGTGGACCTTCCTGCGGCGGTGGCTGTAGTGAGAGAGATCAATGAACCGAGGATTCCCTCCCTTATGAACATCATGAAGGCAAAAAGGAAACCAATTAAAGAGTGGGAGGTCGCGGACCTGGGCCTATCTATTGAGGAGATAAAGGCCTTATCTTCGATTGAGATCCAAAAGATCAAGACCCCAAAAGTCAATAGAAAAAGAATTGTGATAAAAGCCGATACCGTTACTGAAAGCGCAGCTAAGCTAGTGAAGGCCATTATCTCCGAAGGGGTGCTTGAGAGCTGAGCGATATGGCAAAAAACGTTTTGGCGTTCTCCGAGGACCGCGAGCTACTAATCCAGCTCCTTGGAAAGGGAGAAGAACTTGCCATTAAAATAGGCGGAAAACTAAACGTTCTGATTGTAGGCTCGAAAGTCACTGATTCTAGAGAGCTCACTCAATATGGGACCAAGAAAACTTTCATTGCTGATGGCCCTGAATTCACGTATTTCAGTATCGATGCCTACAAAGCAGCATTCTTGAAAGCAGTTGAAGCCTCCAATCCCAGGATAATACTCATAGGAGCAACAAAGAAGGGAAAAGAGCTTGCTGCACGTGTGGCCGCGGCTCTAGATACGGGCTGCATGTCTGAATGTTTGAGTCTTGACGTTAACGAAGAGGGAAATCTAGTGGGTGAACGATTCATGTATGCAGGTACTACAATATGCACTGAAGTTAGCAGGTTGGCGCCTCATATCGCCACCGTTTCTAGTAAGACATTTGAGACACCAGATCCAAGCTTTGGAGTTAGTGAAATTGTCACCCTCAATTTGTCTCTCCCCAAGCCGAAAGTAAGCGTTATAGAGATCAGGGAGAAAACTAGGAAGGATAGGAACCTCGAAAGCGCCCCCGTTATCATTGCTGCTGGAAGGGGCATCAAAACTGAGGAAGATCTAAAAATCTTAGAGGAGCTTGCAGGAGTTTTAGTAGCTAAGGTGGGATGCTCAAGACCCATTGCAGCAGACATGGGCTGGATGGAGGAGTGGATTGGGATTAGCGGTAGGAAGGTCTCCCCGAAACTCTATCTAGCTTGCGGTATCTCCGGCACTATTCAGCATGTTGCTGGAATAAGGGAATCCCAGATTATCGTGTCCATAAACAAGGATGAGAATGCCAGCATCCACAAGATATCCGATTACTCCATCATTGGGGATCTTTACATCGTACTCCCAGCTCTGATTAAAGCCTTCAAGGAGAAGAGAGGTTAGAAAGCGCGGGCGCTTCTAGCCAGTATCTGGAAAAGATGGCAGTAGTATATGTCATTATCTTTATCTTCGATGTAATTTTATGTGCCTCATTGCAATAATCTAAAGCTATTAGTTAGCTGTCAATTCCTATCCCATATTAATCTCTACGTTATCTTCAGAGGACAGTGAAGTTATTTTTACTCTCCACGTTCTAATCTGCGGGAGATCATAGTGGTTGAAATGAGTTATTCTCCAAGACTGAATCAGTCTTTTAATAAAGCGAGTATTAGATATAGTTGGAAAAGGTGAAATAATTTGATCAATTTTGCTTTCACTGAGGAGCAAGACTTGTTTCGGGAGGCCATCCGAGGATGGCTGGCAAAGAACCTCCCCATGGAAAGGGTGAGGCAGAACGATACAAACCACACGCTTGGTAAGGACCTCATCCGCGGGCTAGGGGACCTAGGTCTTCTCTGCATGACCCTCCCTGAGGACCACGGAGGAGTCGGGGCGGACTGGGTGACAGCTACAATTGCGGCGGAAGAGCTAGGCTATGCAGATATCTCCGTCTCACTGCCCGTATTTTTCCTCGTTCAAGCCAGCTGGGGGTTCGTCGTGGATAAGTACTGTCAGGATGTTGTCCGGGATATCTGCCTTAGAAGGGCTGCCCGGGGTGAGGCCTTCATCGGTATTGGGGTCACTGAGCCAGGTGGTGGATCAGATGTCTCAGGCTTCCACACAACCTTCGAGAAAGGTGACGGCCACTGGACTCTCAACGGGGAGAAGACGTATATAAGTGGCACTCACGAGTGTCAGAAAATAGGAGGAGGATATTTCGTAACTGGGTTCAGTGACCGATCTAAGGGGCATAAGGGCATGACTGCTACCTACCTCCCACTTGGCATGGAGGGGATTGAAGTATCCAAGCGGTTCGAGAATTATGGAAGAATGGCCATCAGCACTGGTGGATTCAAAATGAACGATGTTAAGGTTCCTGAAGAGTACCAGCTTGGAGAAACTGGGCAGGGTTTTTATCTAACGATGGAGGGATTCGACGCAGCCAGGGTTCTGGTCTCAGCGAGCTGCATTGGTGCAGCAGAGAGAGCCATGGAAATCGGTATGGAATATATCAAGGAGCGTAATGTTTTTGGTCAGCCCATAGCCAAGTACCAAGGCATTCAATTCGACCTCGCTGATATGGTCGCGCATCACGAGGCTATCAAGATGCTTATATACAGAACGGCCTGGATGATGGACCAAAAATACCAGCATGGTACATTCACACCACTCGAAGTCTCAAAATATCTCTCGATGTGTAAATATCTCGCGCCTCATCACGCCCTCGACACTTTCAGGAGGGTGATGCTGTGGATGGGCGCATATGGATATACAAAGGAATGTCCTCTGGAGATGGGAATCCGTGGGGTGATGAGTTACTGCATTGGGGCGGAGGGCGCAGCTAACATTCAAAAAATCGTTATTGCCAGGGAGACACTTGGACGAGAGTGGACCAAAAGGTAGAATCATCTCCGCGCGAGTATCTGTCGTTGGTATGATCGTTTTTTCCTCTTAATTTACTGTTATTTATTATAGCTTATAAATATTATTGTAGGTTAACACCTGCAAAAGTTTTTAGATAATGTTGTATTATTAATCATATGGAATGGGATTCCGTATTCTCCCAATGTGGAGTAGTGAGGTCCAAGGTTATTCATTTGACTTTTTTTCCCTTTATTACACACGGCCTGTAGGAAATTAGAGGATTGATATTCAACTCCGTTTATATTCAGAGATCCTGATATGTGGTTTTCCAAACGCATAATTGTTATTAGTTTGTATGAGACCTGTTTGGTCACCTCAAGGTATCCTATATGAGCAAAAAAGAGTTCTACCTGAGCCAATACCAAGCTGATCTGGAGCGTCGCGCTCCTGACAATGTCTGGATATTTGACACAACCCTCAGGGATGGAGAACAAATGCCTGGGGTCACATATACTGTAGATGAAAAGGTTTTGATAGCACAACAGCTTGACGAGCTGAGGGTCCCCCGGATCGAGGCGGGATTCCCTATAACTTCTGAGGGTGAAACTGAATCAGTCAGGCGGATAGCAGCCCTTGGGCTTGACGCTCAGATTGTTGCTCTCTCGAGGCCCCTCAAGGAGGATATTGACATAGCCCTCAAATGTGATGTTCCCTATATTCACATATTCATCTCAACTAGTGACCTACATATCAAAACAATGATGAAAACTACAAGAGAGGACGTAATCAAGCGGTCTATAGAGGGCATTGAATATGCCAAGGATCATGGCGTCTTCGTGGAATACAGTCCCCAGGACGCAACACGTACCGAGATGGATTTTCTTATCGAGATTTGCAACGCGGCTGAGGATGCTGGTGCCGAGATGCTGAATATTCCGGATACCGTTGGTGTTATGACCCCCCGGATGACATATGAGTTCTTTAAGGAGGTTAAGTCCTCAACCCACGTCCCCCTCAGCGCCCATGCCCATGATGATCTCGGTCAGGCTACGGCCAATACACTTGCCGCTATAGAGGCGGGTGCGGAGCAAGCCCACGTATGCGTCAACGGATTGGGTGAGAGGGCCGGTAACACCTCTCTCGAGGAGGTTGTGGTCTGCCTCGCGGCCCAATATAAAATAAAGACAGGAATCAATACAAAAAAGATCGCGGATACATCGGCCCTAGTTGAGAGACTAAGTGGTGTCTACATGCCATCCTCAACTCCCATAATCGGAGATAACGCTTTCTCACATGAGGCAGGAATCCATGTACACGGAATCCTGAGTCACTCAGGGAACTACGAGATCCTCCGTCCTGAGTTCGTAGGAAAACGGAGCAGGTTGGTGGCTGGGAAGCATGCAGGAAGGCACGGAATCTCTAATATGGTGGCAGATCTCGGCCTCGAAGCCACTAGAGAACAACTGAAGGAGATTGCGGCCAAGGTTAAGAAGCTTGGAGACACCGGAAAAGCCATTACAGATGCAGACCTTTACGCTATCGCAAGGCATGTAATGGACCTAAAGGAGGAGGACTATGTAAAACTCCAGCAGCTCCTCGTTGTCACAGGGAATACGATTACACCCACAGCCTCAGTTACCCTTATAGTTGGTGGCAAAGAATACAAAGGTTCTGGAGTTGGCAACGGCCCAATAGACTCCGCGATTAATGCTATCAGAAACGTCGTTAATGGATTTACTAGCGTCTCACTTGAAAAGTTCATGATGAAGGCTATAACAGGGGGCACCGACGCAGTCGCAGATGTAACTGTTCACCTTAAACAAGGTGACAAGTTCGTGACTGCGAACGGTGTAAGTGGGGACACCGTGATGGCGAGTGTGGACGCAATCTTAAAAGGGATGAACAGGCTCCTTTCCAAGGAAAATCATGACATCGACTGAAGATCAGAGGGGCAGGACGATCTCTGAGAAGATCCTAGCTAGAGCCTCAGAGCAAAAGGACGCATCTGCTGGGGAAATTGTAAAGGCCCGAGTTGATGTCGCGATGATGCCCGACCTCACCACAATCCTATCGGTGAAAGCTATGAAGGCTATGGGTCGGAAAAAGGTTTGGGACAATACCAAAATCGTCCCCATCCTCGACCACGTCGCCCCAGCGTCTACATTGATGGCGGCAACTGTCCACCGAGATATCCGAGCGTTCGTAAAGGAACAGGGAATAACCAACTTTTATGACGTCGAATCTGGAGTTTGTCATCAAGTGCTCCCTGAGAAAGGCCATGTTAAACCCGGATATCTCGTGATTGGTGCAGATTCCCATACCTGCACTCATGGAGCTTTTGGCGCTTTCGCCACAGGGGTAGGTTCAACCGACATGGGGGCAATTCTGGCTACAGGGAAAATTTGGCTTAGGGTTCCTGAGACTATTAGGGTCCAAGTTGAGGGTATTCTTCCTGAGTTTGTGACTCCTAAGGATGTCATCCTAAAAACCGCTGGACTTATTGGGGCTGACGGAGCTACATACAATGCTTTGGAGTTTCACGGAAACACTATCTCCAAGATGAGTGTCTCTGGAAGGATGACACTATGCAATATGGCCATCGAGCTTGGAGGTAAGGCCGGCATCGTGGAGCCCGACAAGACAACGTATGCCTATCTCAGAGACAGGACGGACGGGGTATTCAATCCTGTTTTCTCCGATGAGGATGCCTCTTATAAGATGATACAAGATGTCCCAGTGGACGATCTAGAGCCCCAAATAGCCTGTCCTCATAAAGTAGACAATGTGAAGCCTATCAGTGAGGTTGAGGGCTCTGCGATCAACCAGTCATTTATAGGCTCATGTACCAACGGCAGACTGGAGGACCTCAGAGTTGCTGCATCCATATTGAAGGGCAAAAAGGTCCATCCCGATACCAGACTTTTAGTAGTCCCTGCATCTAATGAAGTCTATCTTGAAGCTCTCAAGGCAGGGATCATCCAAACAATCGTGGAGTCGGGGGCGATTTTCAGTAACCCTAGTTGCGGAGCCTGTTTTGGGGGTCATATAGGGCTCCTGGCGCCAGGCGAGATTGGATTGACAACATCCAACAGGAATTTCCAGGGGAGGCAGGGGAGCCCTGAAGCATTTGTCTATTTATCTTCGCCCGCGGTCGCTGCAGCTTCGGCAATAAAGGGTGTAATCACTGACCCCCGGGACTTAAGGTGATATAAGTGAGACAGAAAGGCATGGTATGGATTTTTGGTGATGACATAAACACCGATCTTATAATTCCTGGAAAATACCTAGAGCTGGTGGACCCCGTGGAAATGGCAAGGCATGCAATGGAGGGCATCAGTCCCAATTTCCCTAATAAAATTCAGGAGGGAGATATTTTAATAGGGGGAAGAAATTTTGGTTGCGGTTCAAGCAGAGAGCATGCACCTCTTGCTTTGAAATACGCAGGGATAAGCATAGTCATAGCCGAGTCTTTTGCCCGTATATTCTACAGGAATTCCATAAATATCGGGCTCCCCGCCTTGGAGTGCCCTGGGATAACGGATGCGGTGGAGGAAGGGGATACTATTGAAGTAGACATCTCAGGGGGAACCATTAAGGTTAATCGCACATACAACGAACTGCGTTTCACTCCCCTTCCGGAATTCATGGTAGAAGTCCTCAACAATGGAGGCCTTGCAGGCTATCTAAATGAAAACATGGAGAGCTGGTGAAAATAACCCTATACAAGATCGTAACACTCCCAGGGGATGGTATCGGCCCTGAGGTTATGGCAGCCGCGGTTTCGATCCTGGAGATGCTAGCAGAGAGCAAGGGGAAAATCGCATTCGAGTTCAAGGAACTCCCGGTTGGAGATGAGTTAAAGGTTAGGACGGGTATAGCGATGCCACCGGGAACCGTGGAGGCAGTCCGGGAATCCGATGCTGCCCTTTTCGCTGCGGTCGGAGAGACCGCGAAGGAAGTGATCTTGCCCCTCCGACAGGAGCTTAAGTTATATGCTAACGTTAGACCCACCAAGGTCTATCCAAACGTCCCTTCGCTTAGAGAGGAAGTAGATATCGTTATGGTAAGAGAGAACACAGAAGGGCTATACAAGATGTTAGGGTACAGAGGCCCAGACTGGGGCCTCAATCTCAGGATCATCACAAGGCAGGCGTCAGAGAGAATTGCACGGTTTGCCTTCGAATATGCATCTAAAAACAATCGGAGTAAGGTTACCAGTGTACATAAAAACAACGTACTGGATCTGACTTGCGGGGTCTTCCTTGAAGCCTGTAGGAGGATTGCAGAATCTTATCCCGACATGGAATACCAGGAGATGATAGTTGATGCATGTGCCATGAAACTTCTCTTGAACCCGGGGCAGTTTGACGTCCTTGTGACCACTAATATGTTTGGGGATATACTCTCCGACGAGGCAGCTGCTATCGTCGGAGGACTGGGGATGGCACCATCGGGGAATATTGGAGAGAATTGTAGCATCTTTGAGCCCGTACATGGCAGCGCTCCTGACATAGCTGGGAAAGGCATCGCTAATCCCATTGCGATGATCCTGTCAGCTTCTATGATGCTTGAGTGGCTTGGAGAAATAGAGTTCGCCAAGTCTATCGATAACGCTGTGATCGGTGTTCTGAAAGAGGCGAAGACGCTCACTCCCGACCTAGGGGGCGAGGCCACAACTAAACAAGTTGCTGCAGCTATTGCGGAAAAGATCGTATAGTCTCCATTAAATGAAACTTTTTCGTTAATTATGTCTGAAGGAAAAGTTTTTAAATTAAGTTCAGATTCCGTCAAGCGCTAGATATGACCCTTGATAGCATTACCATAGAGTGATTAGAAGAGATCAGGAAAACTTTAGTCCTCCACTTAATTGCAATATTCGCAATGGAGCTAGCCCTCATGGACGCAGTTTCAAGCAGTCTCACAGAAAACCGTGGATGCTCAGAAAGTAGATCGTCAATAACAAAAAAGAAACTTCAGTATATACAGTTCAAATCGATCTTTATAGGGAGGACCGGGAATTCCCAGTCCACGGTAAGGTAAAACCTTCTGGGATGGAGGGCGCTGGAATTATCGGGGTGGGAAAAAAGGACAACAAAAGGATCCTCAATTCTATGACTGCGAAGACCAAATCCTTACTGATTATTAGGAGCCATGGTGGCCAAACGCAATACACCTATAAATGGTGTTTCCTCCGATAGTTCGAGGGATTATGACGGTTAAAGCCTACATATTAGTGAATGTAAGTACCGGAACGGAAGATGAGGTTTGCAAGGCCCTTGTAGAGTTCAGGGAGGTAGAAGAGGTTGCAACCATATACGGAGAATATGACGCGATCATCAAGGTGACAGCAAAGGATATGAACCGACTTGACGAGTTCATCACCTCCCAGTTGAGATCTATTCCTAACATCTTCATGACCTCGACAATGATAATAGCTAAGGAAAATAAATAAGAGGTGTCCATCTTAGGCGCAACGTTTATCTGCCTTAGAGATTCCTTTCTTTCAAATCTTGCCCTGGTAGTATAGTCTGGCCTATTATGCTGGCCTGTCACGCCGGAGATCCCGGGTTCGAATCCCGGCCAGGGCGCCACCTACTCTTAAGGAAAACCGACAAACACACGCTAAGTGAGTTGACTAGACTGATTCTATGATTTAATTCGTCAGTTTTTACTTTTTCTTAAATCCTGTTTAAACATAAACCAACATGTTAAAGAATAAAAATCCCGAAAATTCGCGCATTCACCATAAGGTCCATTAGCTTAGTTTGTAGAAAAACTTGGAATACATCCTCGCCATTCCTAGGGAGTTCTATCGTTTCGATTTCATCATCGCTGGACCAATTCTTTTGAATAGTGGAGTCTTGAACTATTTCATCAATTAGTTTGATTTTTTCAGAGATGAGGTCTCAAGATATTTTTTGACCGCAGGATAAAATTTATGGTGGACTGGGAGGGATTTGAACCCCCGACCTCTGCCCTGCCAAGGCAGCATTCATACCAACTGAACTACCAGCCCACTTCACCAAGACATCAAGTAAACAACCTAAAAACGTTCCCCCGAATAAAAAAAACCAAAATGAGACTAATCTTTAACTCCCGCCCAATTAAAAGAGGGTTATTAATATTTCACCAGGTTATCTAAGAAGGTGAACAACATGGACAGGGATATAGCAGTTTTAAAGGGATTAACCGAGCACGCTTTTAATAGACTTGAAAGGACATGTGAGGGCATCACGGAAACTGAGGCGAACTGGAAACCAATTGAAGAAGCCAATAATGTTCTATGGATCCTTAACCACCTAGGAAGGATTACTAATTATTCTCTCCCACGGATAATAAAAGGAAATCCAAAATACATTCCTGAAGGATGGCCTGAAGAATACGAGAAACAGGGTTACAGCTTGAAAAAGGCCCTTGCCGATATTCAGACAGGGAAAGAAACCGTCCTCGAAGGCCTAGGTAATCTAGAATCAGCATCTCTAGCTGAGATTATACCCCTTTGGGGTGGCCCCAAGAGGAGAGATTTCGGCCTCTTTTCATACATTTTGGAGATAGCAATCCACAGAGGCCAAATAGCTGCCCTCAGAGGGAACATCAAGCGCCGACGAGAAAGAGACACAAGCTTTCTAACCTAGACTCAACTTCATTCCTTTTTTTTAACCCATTTTTTTTCAACCCATATATGCATATGAGGTGACAAAATAAACCAACAAAAAAGAGAGGCGGAAGACTCGTTCACAGCCTGGGGCCACGCCAATATTACATCCAAGCACAGTACGACGATTATGGTAACAACAGACAAATATCTATCGAGGAAGGGTGATTGTATTCTCGCTGTGCATGCCGAGAGAGGTCTGAAAGACATTTCCCCAGAGCTCAAGGACATTATCAAGAACGAGAAGGCGGAAGTTATTTTCATCATGGAAACCGGTAATCAAAGCCTAGTTGTAAGAGGGAAAGGTCATCCACGGCTGACCCTTGCCAGCCCCTCAGATATAGTGATCAGGAAAAGTAACTTTATCTGCAATAGAACACTAATGATAAAAGCGGACAAGTCATCATCTGATATCCCCCTGGAATTTGTAAGTCTCCTCCATAACCATCATAGTAAGGTTAACATAAAAATCAGAGGAATCTTGTGACACATCAAATGAAAGTTATGGGAAAATATGTATATTCTATATTATTTGTGACACCTAGAGGGCACATTGTTTTGGAAGGGTTTTATACATGGGTATTCCCATGCTTTCAGAGATATTAATGAGTGATGACAAAAGCCTTCAAAGGACACCAGGAAAGATAACTCAGAAACAATTCAAGTTTCTCGAGAGCCAAGTGGAACAAGGAAGATTCGGGTCCATGAGCGAGGCAGTAAGAGCAGCAATCGATAGGTTCAGCGTTAGCTCATCTTACAAAGGAGGCGCCTTATTAATTGGAGAGGCTCTGGTGGGAAAGGGAGACGAAATAGCACACATCGATCTCATGATCGGGGACAAGCAGGGCCCCGTGGGTTATTCCTTTGCCCAATCCTTGAGTCATCTCTCTGCCGGACACACTCCCCTCCTCGCGGTGATCCGCCCCAATCTCACCCCGAAGCCCCATACAGTCATCGTCCCCAAGGTTACGATCAAAAACATGGAGGATGCTGCAAAGATCTTCGGGCCGGCCCAATCAGCCGTCGCAAAGGCAGTAGCTGATGCCGTTGAGGACGGTATCATTCCAATGGCCATTCTTGATGACTGGGTAGTCATCGTCAGCGTTTTTATCCACCCAAAGGCTAAGGACGAGCGGAGAATATGGCAATATAACTACAGTGCCACCAAGCTTGCCTTGAGCAGGGCTCTCCAGGCCTATCCGCCCTGGGAGAAAATCCAATACGATAAGGACAGGGTTAAGCACCCCCTGATGGGCTTCAGACCCCCAAGGCTCTGGAGGCCCCCATATCTTCAGATTGCCTTAGATAACCCAAATATCGAGATGATCAAACAAGTCATAAAGAATGTCCCAAGGAACGACAACGTGATCCTTGAGGCGGGGACGCCTCTCATAAAGAGATACGGAGTCCAAGTTATCAGAGAGCTCAGGAAGATCAGAAAGGACAGCTTCATCATAGCCGACCTTAAGACCATGGACGTCGGGAAAGTAGAGGTGGACATGGCATTCGAGGAGACCGCAGATGCGGTATGCTGCGCTGGGGCAGCATCATCTGCCACCATAGACGAATTCATCTACGAGGCCCGGAGGCTCGGGATCTACTCATTCCTCGACCTAATGCAAGTGGATGACCCTGTGGAGAAGCTGAAAGGACTCAAGAAAATCCCTGATGGGATCATCTTCCATAGACCCATTGACACTGAGCATAGGGGTGCCGAAGTCAGATGGGGCTATATTTCAAAGATCCGGGAGGCCTTCCGGGACAGCAAGCTTCTCATCGCTGTTGCAGGGGGCATCCGTCCCGATACTGCCCAGTTCGCCCTAGAAGCAGGCGCCGATATCCTCATCGTGGGACGATACATTACCCAGTCCAAGGACGTGGAAAGATCCGTGAAGGAATTCCTTCCGCTGTTACAGGGGGACATAGACCTCTTTAGGGTCCACATTGAATGAGCAGTAAGATACAAATACCCTGCTTCAATCTTTCCTCTGAGTCCCGGTTTGAGAGCCAAGGCAGTCGCAACCATTCTATGCTTCCAAATCTTCTTAGGAGCCATCCCAGGAACGCTAGGAGCCAAGCCGTCAAGGTACTTGTTCAAATCCACATATACCTTCGAGAACCGGGGCGAAACCCCCTATATCATCGTCAATGATGACGCTGAGGTCCCTTTGTTCGTTAATAACGACCGACAGAAGGCTATTATAATCCATGCAAGCCATGAGATTTTAGAAGAAATCCACGGAGTGAAGGGCAAACCGGTGGGATACCTGGATTTACCATCGGAAATTGAGGCCGGCGGATCCCTTGCCTTCTCAGTGAAATATCTTATAGAGTCAGGAGGGATAAAACGTCCCATTATCGACCCTATGGAATCAAAGGCGTTGAGGGATATTCCAGAAAGATTGGTGGATAGTTATACTTCTGAGACAGAGACCTTTAGGTTGAATGATGAGATCGAGGGCCTAGCTTTAGAGCTTATGGACGGGAGCACTGATGTACTTGAGATCGTCACGGATGTCCTTAACTGGGTGATCACTCGGATTACCTATCGAAATTTTGAGGTGCCACGCTATCCTGATGAGACCCTTGAGAGCCTCCAAGGAGACTGCGACGACCAGGCGATCCTTATGATCTCAATACTTCGCAGTCTCGGGATACCCGCCTTCCTACAAATTGGGGTAGTTTTCAGCGAGAGCATCTCAAGCGAGTCATCCTCCTGGGAAGGCCACCTTACCTTCGTACAGGACGGAATAGGATGGCACGGGTGGGCCATGGTCTACATCCCCCCATGGGGCTGGATCCCCATAGACCTAACCCTCACCAACGCCAAGGATCCCCTAGACATGATCAAGAGGGCACCTGAGTACTCGAGCAACATAGTCACAGCATTTAACGTCTCCGAGCACCACTATATCGCGGAAAGCCGCAGATCCCGGGAGAAGGTTGTAGCCAGCGAAATTTACATCACTATCGCCGACATAGCCACTGTGAACGCCAATATCTCCTTTTGGAACAGCTATAACATCATCGGAGCCTTTGTAATAGGGGGCACTATCCTCGTTGGCGTCTTTATGTTTATTTCCAAGAAAAGACCTTACATATGCATCAGTGCATATCCACACCCTTGTTAAATGTCCTTTATTATTTGATGTAAAAGTTCAACAGTGGATGTCTAAAAAAATGAATATATATCATCACTGTGCCCTAAATGCCCACATGCGTCCGGATAGCTAGGTTTATCTTATAAAAGAATGCTCGGTGTGCCAATTTGATCCCCCCGGAAAAATTCCTGCTGCTAGTCTCCTCAACCCTTTTCCTCAGCTATGTGAGTGGCCTAGTCTACACCAAAACGAAGATACCAGACATCCTCTGGCTCTTGGGGTTTGGCACTGTTCTGGGACCAATATTGGGTATCTTCGAAAAGGAGAGTTTCGTTTCGGTATCGCCTCTCATGGGGGTGATTGCCATCTGCATAATCACCTTCAACTCGGGGATAGGGCTGGATTTCCGGATCCTACAGAAGACCTTTCTAAAGTCCGTCGCCCTCACGCTTACTACATTTTTTGCCATAGTCATTGTAATTGGCTTGGCTATCAGCTTCATAGCCCCGGGGAGCTTCAGTTTAATCGAGGGAATGCTCTTAGGGAGCATGGTGGCTGGGATCAGCACAGTCGCCGTGACGAGCCTCATGGATGGCCTCAGTAGGCTCTTCCCCAACATGGAGAGTTCTCGGGCTCTCCTAATGCTAGAGTCTACTCTATGTGACCCCATAAGGATGGTGGCTGCCATCACCCTAATCCGGATGATCATGCTCCCCGGGGTCTCCATTAGGGACAGCGCGAGGGATATCGTGTTCACCTTCGTAATGGGATCGTTTATAGGCCTTGTCATAAGCATGTTCTGGGCTGAGGTGCGAAACAGGCTCATGGGTGAGCCATTTAACAACATGATAACCCTCGCAGCTCTCTTCCCCACATATTTCCTCGCGGAGAACCTAGCAGGTGACGGAGCTGGGACAATGGCAGTCTTCGTCTTCGGGCTAGTCTTAGCTAACTATAAGCAGGTGGCTAAAGGGCTTAAAATCAACAAGAGCCTCAGAACAGACAAGCAAAGTCTTATCGATTTCAACGAGGAAATTATCTTTCTCCTGAAATCCTACTATTTCGTCTATATCGGTCTAATAGTTATCATATCAACAAAATATTTCCTGATTGGTCTAGAGTTAGTAATGATACTAATTGCTATCAGATACGTAATAGCCTCCTCCATCGGAAAGTTCATGGGGTTCACCATCGAGGAGAAGGTAATATCTCGAATTGTCTATACACTGGGGACATCCACCCTTGTAATGTCCCAGCTCCCCTTGATCTTCGACCCGGAAATGAACTTCATAACCAACCCCGGGATATACCCAGACCTATGCTTTCCCATCGTCATTGGAACTCTGATCTTCTCCTCAGTCGTAAGCCCTATCATCGCAAAGAGACAGCTTGAAGCGGGGGGGCCTAGCGCCTATAATTGAGAAGATGAGGAGCCCCTTCTTTCCTTTAGACGGTATTGATCGGCTCAACCTAAACCGTTGTGGATATCATTGATCCTTAACACGAATTGTCGCATGTCCCCGTTTAAGGTTCATCAGGTTCTCTCTAGTTCCCCTAACATCATGCTGCCGAGGGACCCCAGATCAAAAAGTTATTAACCCATTGTGATCGTTTCACGCATAGGTTAGATTATGAAAAATCCGACCAATACTTGATTATACAGGAAATTAATGAAACGGGGATCCCCATTTACTCCTGCGTGCCCCGATATAGGTCTAAAAGAGATTGTACGAGCGCGTCTTCGCTCTCTAATCGAGAAATAGCCAGTGGAATACCCTCGCTACGGGCAAGAACTATAGCCAAAGGATCGATATCCCCCTTAGCTCCGTGGAGTATTATGATACGGGGTTTGAAAGGGCTGATCTTTACCGCGATCATAGGGGATCTACCGTGGCTCACACCAATGAAAATTAGAGCCCGCTCGCTGGTAGTCCCAAAGATCCTGTAGAAGTCAAGGCCTGAGAGAGTTTTGATCGCCTTAAGGCTGTCGATCACCGTGTATCCATAGACCTCCTGCTCGAAGGATCCCTTCCCTACGAGAACTTCGCAGTCTAGAGCCGTACAGATCTCACCGATTTTGACAGGTGCCACGAATTCCCTGATATCGCGGAACACGTCACCTGGAGTCAAAGCTATCCTAGACATCTGCTGCACATAGCGTCCTCCCTTTCTATTATCGATCTCCAGTAGAGCCCTAACGAACCGCTTGATGAAGGCACTCCCAGGAGATCGCCTGCGCCCTGTCTCATAGTCACTTATTACAGAAGGGGAGAGCCTGAGTTCTTGAGCCATCTCAACCTGATTGACCTGGAGAAGACTCCGCCACTTTCTCATGGTAACTCCCGGATTCTGGGCTAAAACTATCTCGCCGGCTACACGCTTAGCAAGCATTTCTGTGACGGAGTCGTTGGATAGCATCTGGTAAGAAAAAAGGGTAGATGGTTAAAAGGGTGGAGGGCTCAAACACCGGCCTTCTCCAGTAAGATCTCCCATTTATGGTCAACCCAGACCTGGATGCTATTAATGAGGTCGTCACGCTTTTCAGGCCTGAACAGGTGCCGGAACCTTCCCTGGGACTTTAAATAATCTTCCACAGGTTTTTTTGAGGCTGGTCTCTTGGCTATCCCGGCGCTCGGCCCAGAGAGCTTGTAGAGGGGTCGGCCGTCATCTATTGTACACTCATAGAGTGGGAAAAAGCATGTCTGAGTTGCCAGCTTTGAGAGGGAGACGGTCTGTTCCATGGGATATCTCCAGCCCCTTGTGCAAGGGATGAAGGCGTGAAGGAATGTTGGGCCCTCGACCTCGAAGGCCTTTCTTGATTTTCTCATAACGTCCATAGGCCACGCAGCGTTCATGGTTGCCACATAGGGAATGCCGTGGGCGATGACAATATCGTCGATGGGCTTATGCCACTCCTTTTTGCCGGGGATGACGCTGCCCGCTGGGCTCGTCGTGGTCGAGGCCGCAAAGGGCGTCCCTCCGCTTCTCTGAACCCCAGTGTTCATGTAGCCCTCATTGTCCAAAAGGACATAGGTAAAGTCATGACCCCGCTCTAATGCACCTGACAGAGCTTGGAGCCCAATGTCGTAGGTTCCTCCGTCTCCGGCGAAGGCGATGACATCTAGGGTTTCATACTTTGCTAGAGGGCCTTTCCCTTTCTTTCTCTGGGCCTGCCATGTAGCCTCAATACCGCTCGCAGTGGCAGCTGCATTCTCAAAGGCATTATGAATCCAGGGTATATTCCAGGAGCTGTATGGCATTATGCTGGTGGCTACCTCCAAGCATCCTGTCGCCGTTGTGGCAATGGTGGGTCCCCGGGTCGCCTTAAGTATCATCCGTACTACGATGGAGTGTGCACAACCGGCACAGAGTCTATGGCCAGAGGCTAACACTTCAGGTTTCCTCGAGGCTTGCTTTAGATTAAGGTCGCTCACCAATAATCCCCCTAAGGTATCGCTCCTACGTAGTTCACTGCCTCAGGTGCCTTTCCTGTGTCCTTAATCTCAAAGAGGTTTTCAAACATTCCCCGGATATATTGAGGATTTGTGTCCCTTCCTCCAAGGCCATGAACGTAGTTGGTGATTATGGGTTTTTCAGAGAGATGGTAGAGCGCTGCCTTCATCTCTTCATATAAGGGACCTCCTGGAGCCCCAAGGCTCAACGACTTGTCTAATACTCCAACCACAGGTAAGTCTCCGAGGGCCTCAATTATTGCATCAGTAGGGAACGGCCTAAATACCCTCATCCTAATGAGGCCGGCCTTTACCCCCTCATCTCGAAGCCGGTCAACTACATACCTCACGGTCCCCATCGTAGAGCCAAGACCGAGAAGGGCAACCTCAGCATCCTTCATATTATGGGGGTGAAGCAGGTTGTAGCTCCTCCCAGAGACTTTTGCATACTCTGTGTCGATCTCTGGGATCACATTGAGGGCGTTCTTCATGGCCTCAACCTGGTGGAGCTTATGCTCGAAATAATAATCCTGGAGGTCTACGGGGCCGAAGCTAAGGGGGACATCAGGATTGAGTCTCAATTCTGTCTCTCCCATGTGCCCCTTCACTGTGATGAATTCACGTTCACCTACAAAGTCTTTAGCGACTTTGTCTTGGAGCGTGTAGACATTCTCCATGGTGTGGCTAAGTGTGAAACCGTCTAGGCAAACCATCACCGGGAGCAACACGTCCGGGTGCTCCGCTATCCTCCACGCTGTGAGGCTAGCGTCATAGACCTCCTGGCTGTTCTCACAGTGGATCTGAATCCAGCCGCTATCCCTGGCGCCCATGGAGTCGCTGTGGTCATTGTGGATGTTAAGGGGCCCCCCTACGCTACGGTTAGCCACTGCCATGATTATAGGTAACCTAAGGCCCGACGCGATGTGAGTGATCTCCAACATCAATGCCAACCCGTTCGCGGCGGTTGCTGTATAGGCTCTCCCCCCGGCGGCAGAGGCGCCTACGCAGCAGCTGAGGGCGCTGTGCTCCGACTCTACTGAGACAAACTCAGTATCTACCTCGCCGTTGGCTACGTACTCACTGAACCTCTCAACGATTATCGTCTGGGGTGTTATGGGGTACGCTGCGACAACGTCGGGGTTTACCTGCTTTGTTGCGTATGCCGCCGACTCGTCACCATTCAAGCCTATCAAAGTTTGTTTTGTGTTCATTATTTTCTCACCATCTCAATGCACTTGACAGGACATTCCTCAGCGCAGATACCACAGCCCTTACAGAAATCATAGTTGACAATGGGATCTCCATCATCATTCATCGCTATTGTCCCCTCTGGGCAAAAGTAGTGGCAAAGGGTGCACTGGGTACATCTCTCTAGATTAATCACAGGATTTTCCACACCCCAGTCTCCTGTCGGATATTCTAGGGAAGATTTAGTCATTACTGCTCCTTTTGGGAGATTACTTGCCCCGGGATTCTTGGAACTTATTCTTTGCCAACCTCCACGTACGCGGTTTTTATTAACTTCAAGTTGAGTTCACCGATTCGCCCCGTGAATCGTTTTCCTACAGCCCACAGTATAGAGTCAAGTGCCACTATCTCAGTCGTCCTCACTACTGCCCCAAGCATGGCGGTGTTGGTTATAGGTCGCCCGAGAATTTTTAAAGCGAGGCTAGTAGCGTCGAGAACATAGAGTTCCCCTTGCTGCACCCCTAGGACTGCTCTCATCTTTTCTTGAGATTTGTCAGTGTTCACAACAATCTTGGTATCTTGCGTCAATCCCTCGAAAACGGAAGGACCCATAAGGGTAGGATCTAGGACCACAACGACGTCAGGCTCATAAATGCTAGAATGTAGGTGAATTGGATCTTCGCTAATCCTTGTGAAAGCAGTTAACGGCGCCCCAGATCTCTCAGGTCCAAAGGCGGGGAAGCTCTGAACATATTTCCCCTCAATCAATCCGGCCTGGGCGAGAAGCAAAGATGCCGTCCAAGCCCCTTGACCTCCCCGGCCGTGAAAGCGGATCTCGATCAGCCTTTCTCTCAAATGTGACACCCGCGAAATCAGTCTTGTGTATGTAACGCACTATTAAAATATAGTCTTAAAGCGGGAATTATCAGATCAACTGTCTCCTTATCTCATTTAGTTCATCACGTTTTCTTAAGGCTTGGGCCCCAGCAGCCTCGGCAAACCGCACCCAATCCCAGGCAAAAGATTCATATGCAAAGTTGATTGCCCTTGATGAAGATATTATAAGACCATCCCCATTGCCGTTGGAGCCGCACTCGAGGGCTGTCTTTGGATCGCCTCCCTGAGGCCCCAGCCCAGGGGACAGGATCAAACGCTCCTCCCCTATAATTGATCTGATTTCCCCTAGCTCAGTGGATGCAGTACATCCAACCACAAATCCATTGCACCCATGAGCCGCGGCGTCACGGGCAAGCTTTAGATAGAGTGGCTCCCCGCCCACTGTCTGAGACATGTAATCGTGGGCCCCAGGATTGGACATCCGGCATAGGCTGAATATCCCCTTGTCCCTCTCTCTAGCCCAGGTATATATGGCGTCGCTTCCGTTTTCATACCCCGGGAATGGATTGAAGGTGACCGCGTCGAACCCTGCATCGGTTATCCAGTGGAGGCCCGCAGAGTTCGTGGATCCAATGTCAGAAAATTTGATATCTAAGAGGGCAAGACACCCCCCATCGTGAATTGCCTCAACGATCTCCCTGAGGTCCTGGAAGGAAAATGTGTAGAGGATAAATTGGGCATTAGGCTTTATTATCGGGGTATAGGGAGCGACGGCTTTGATCACGTCGAGGCAAAACTTTTTGGTTCCTTCAATTACCCCATGATATTCGATCAGCTTCGAGGGAATCACGTATTTATCTCTCATTTTAGAAGTGACAGGGTCAAGCCCAACGCAAAGGAAGCTCTGCTTCTCCCTACTTAGCTCATAATATCTCTTCACGAAGCCTTGGCCTAGCATGTCAAAAGTAAATTCAGTTCATAGAGTAATAAAAGCTCTCTAGAGGATGCTGAGGCGGGTTATCCGATTGTTTTTAATCAGATCAAAGGAAATATCCACAGGAAGATGCAGACGTGGTAATGGTGAGCGGGGAAGACGAGATGCGGAAACTCCTGAAGATTCGTCAAAACTTAGATGATAACATTCGGGAATTGGAAGGAGAAATTAGGGATCTGAGGAAAGCCATAGCAGAAATCGACAGGAGCATTGTTAGGCAGGGATTCCGAAATCCTGTGCCACCAAAGATTGAAACCCAGCTAGATAGTGAAGACAAAGGAATATCTGTAAAATCAAAGGATGGTGTGACCCTGGGTTACATGCGTATCGACGATGAGATCATTTTGTTCAAACCCGTGGAGAGCCTCGCGTTCACTATCTCGATTCCCCCCTTCCAGGCATTCTTTCTCGAGAGAGTACTGGGAAACATGAAGGCAACGGATGAAGCAAAGGCCGCAGGAGGAGAGACCCCATTTGGGGAAGTGCTATCGTTCGAGGTGGAAACGGATAGCGATAGAATTACAGGTATCACCATCAGGAATTTCGGTGACGAAAGGCGACTTAGGGAGATCCAAAGCAGCTTACGCTGGGCCTTAGACAAAATGTACGAGAAGCTTATCCAGAACTAATTCTTGAAGAAGTGTCCTGCTAATATTATCGATCATATGACGTAGCGATAGGATACTGAAGTGCCTGCGGTCTGGCTTTCTAGATTTATCTGGATTACGTCTCCTGGTTCGGCTCCAAGTATTATTGCAACGGGGTCGCTAAACTTTATCCGTGGGTATTTGTATAGCTCGGAGTGGTACTTTTCCATTAGTGCCTTCTTGCCCTCCTCGGTAACGAGCTCGGCGTTAGAGACGTACTTATGCATAAAGAGATCGAACGTGGGTAAGGAGGGAGGTATCAACTCCACATTTAGCTTTGGCGCATTGGCCTTAGCCGAATAAGTGTATTTGCCACCGCCCACCATGATTCCCTTTGTAGCTTCAGCCTCCACGACAAGGTCTCGGAGCTCCCGAATGAAGGCTATTCCAATGGTTTTCTGGTTGATGAGAATCTGCATAACAAATGTCTCCTCGCCTCGGCTGAGATTGTAAGTTATTGTCTGATCTTCTTGTTCACGTTTCTTGACTTTGAGATTCCTATACTTTAGAATTAGGTTTGCTCGCTTTTCTTCGTCAGATTTCGCTTTCCTAGACACGGTAGATCAGTCCTATCTCGCTTTTAGGTGCTTCACGATGGGGGCCCGCACCTTCCGAAATATGCGATATCCACAGAACGGACATCGAAACGATATGTATTCTTCTAGCTCCTTGAAATTGACCCGACGGCCACAGCGGACACACTCGTAGTCTGGGCCACTTTTTAGTTCAGGATCGTTAGTGTTTCCTTGTTCGTCCATGAAATCCCTCAGATGCAAATAACAACTTTCAGGCTCTGATTAAAACATATCGTATGTGATAAACGCTTTGATTGGTTGAATACTATTTGTTTGAAGAGTGTAAAATAAACAATAACACACTCGTGAAAAATGAGACAAATGAAGAAAAGAATTTGCTTAATTAGCATGGTATATCTAGCAATAACTGGGACTCCATTTTCCGCGTACGATCTAAGGTTTTGCTCGACCGTGTTTTCCACCTTTGAGGGTTTCTGAAGATGCTTATTCTTGATATATTGACATTTATTTTAGAAAATTAGGCACATTTTGAATCTCCCTTGTTAATAATGGATGAAGGTTATAATTAGAATTAAGGAGAAGTAAAACAGTTCACTGGTTACAATATCTTTTACTAGGGTCGCGCACGATAATTGAGCCAGCTGAAAAGGTTTCAGACAGCGTTTATATCCTTAATTGTAGGATAAATGTACGCTTTAAAGATGTAGAAATAAGGGAAGTATCGAGGTTTTTTAAAATCGGCTGTAAAATCATCTTTCATCTGAGGCCTAAATTATAAGGGTCCCTATCACGATCCTTTCAGTGACCATACCAGAAATCTCCACATCAACAACCTCCCCTTCCATGCCTAGAGCCCGCTGAACCAACACTACGGGTCCATGGAGCATAGGATAGGCGACATGAAACCGGTTGTCTTTCAAGTACGGTTCAGCAATAACTGCCTTGATACGAGTCCCGATCAGTTTCTCCTTGAGCCCTGAATTGGCCCTAAGTGCTGCATCATAAACCAAGCCACTGAGCGGATCCTTTGCAGAAGGGGGCGCCCGCGGCAGATCTTGGTATGTCGACATGGGAAGCGGCTGGAAGCGGTAGAGGATGATCCTCGAAGCCCCCGCAGCCACGCTATCATCAATGGCCCTAACAGTCGCTTTGACGGTTTCGTAATTCTGCCCGGGCAAACCATGAATGAAATAGACATAAGGTTTAAGACCTGCTTTTCCAAGCCTCCTAACAGCTTCTAGGTTCTCACTCGGCGTGGATGATCGTCCAATGATTTTACTTTGTATTTCCGAGCCCGTCTCGAAGCCGATATTGACTGGTGTCCCGGATAAATACTTGCCCAGTATTTTTGCGGCCTTTTCCATAACGAGGTCTCCTTTGAGATTCTCGATCATCAGGGATGCCTCTCCTTCGGCTATGGGAGCCAAGTCTGATAGTCCTGAGAGCAAGTTTTCTAGGGCCTCATAGTTGGGTTCTGGGCTCCTGGGATCTGTTAATGGTTCAGGCTCTACCTGGAGATCCCGACCATAATCAAGGAAACCTGGGGCGCTTAAAACTATTCTGCGGACTCCCTCCCGAAGGAGATTTTCTACCTCTTCATAGATCTTTTTGACTGAGCGACTTTTTGGAGGGCCAAACAGGCTAGGCACTGAGCAGTATCCGCACCCAGGAGGCAGGCTATGGGGACAATCGTATCTCGACTCCAGCCCTCCGGAGCGGCAGAGATCACAAGCGTTACAGGTCTCTTCCGAGAGGGATCCCTGAGCTCGATGATAATTACTACATCCCCTAAGGACCTCAACATAGACCCTAGCGGCGCGGAAGAGGGGGTAGCTGGTGATGGTGTGTGTCGATGGGGTGAGGCTGTCGTATTCCATGCGGCTCATTCTTGGTCTGAGAGGGTTGACCTGGGTACCGTTATCCGTCCTGTAACTTATCCCTTTGACCAGGGACAGCTCGCCCTCCGCAGGAATTGTTCCTTCGTTCAGTCCTAGGCTTAGAAGCTCCAACAATGTGAGCTCGCCTTCCCCGGTCACCGCTAGGTCCGCTTTAACTCTTTGAAGGATTTCTACATCCGAAGCAATAGGTCCTCCGATGAGGGCGGGTCCCTTTGACTCTTTTTTCCATCGCCTTATTATTCGCCTGACGGTAGGAAGGTCAGAGGTCATTCCTGTGACCAGGAGCAGATTGTAAGTCGATAGGTTGAACTCTCGTCTATTTACTTGCTCAATGGGGGCGACCGTCGGTTCTATTCCTATGGATTCTAGGACGCCTGCAATGGTCCGTGAGCCCGCACCGATTACGTCTCGTGTCGCTTGCCGTTTTCCTTTGCCGTAGGCAAGGGCGTCCACAATTAGGGGGTTCACGGATTCATACCTCTATGAGGATTGAGATAAACATTGTCCGTTTGATCTTGTATGGAGTTGTTAGGTATTTTGGCGAGCGCTGCAGCTTTGGTACAATGACGGGATTATCGCTAAAGTCTCCGTTGAGAATACAGACTCCAGACAACAATTAATTGGTTAAAATAAAATCAGTTTCCGCTGGCGATCATATAAGGTTTTTATCTGACACAAGGAGTCTGATTTTTGCATGCAATACCACCTGATCCTCACTGAGAAGTGTAACCTCAGCTGCGCATATTGCGGGGGAACGCGCCACATCGAGGGGCTCCCTTTGGATCCATCATATTCCATTCAGGAGCTTAAGACCTTCATTTTGGGAGATCCCGAGCCGGTTATAGGGTTCTACGGCGGAGAGCCCACCCTAGCCCTAGGGTTGATGGAGGAGGTCATGGATATCATTCCAGCGAAGGCTTTCACACTTCAAACTAACGGTACCCTTCTAACAGAGATAAGTGACAAAAATCTCCATGGGCTCCACTCTATCCTTATCTCAATAGACGGGGGGAGGGAAGTAACTGACTATAACCGAGGTGCTGGAACCTATGAGGATGTGCTCCGGAACGTCAGGGATGTTAGATCTAGGGGCTTCGAGGGAGACCTTGTGGCAAGGATGGCGTTTTCCGACCATGGTAATATATACAGGGATGTGATCCATCTTCTCCAGTTATCTGACCCACACTTCGACCACGTCCATTGGCAGCTTGACGTATTCTGGTCCGACCTCGAGCAGAGGCCCCATGTAGAAAATTGGCTTGAAGGATACGACGAGGGGATAATGAGGCTTATCGATCATTTTCATGAATCCCTACAGGAAGGCGTTGTGCCTGGCATGGTCCCATTCATACCATTGCTAAAGAGCCTCCTTACCGGAGAGCCTACGCCACACATTCGTTGCGGTGCCGGAGCCACAAGCTTCACCATCATGACCAATGGGCGAATCGAGGCCTGCCCCATTGCGCCGGAGCTAAAGTTCAATCATGTATCAAATCTTCAAACAGGGAATCCTATGACATTGAAAAACTCTATTGATATGTTGTCCCCTTGCACGGAGTGTAATTATCTCTGGGTTTGCGGTGGGAGATGCCTATTTGTAAATATGACCAAGTTTTGGGGAGAGGAGCTATTTGAACGGGTTTGTCACACCACAAAATCAATGATTCGAGGGCTGGAGGGGATCACTCCCAAAGTGAAGGCTTTGATCGAAGAGGGAGTTATAAATATCGACTATTTCGATTATCCCGAGATCAACAACGGGTGCGAGATAATACCTTAAAGCTAGTGTTTTAACAGGGATTTTTTCATTTGAGTGGAAGGTTATAGTAATAATGTAATACTCCAAACAATATACAGTTTAAAGCAGCATTATTGTGGGGTGTGAAAATTGAATTACGCAACTGTCAAAACCTTTGACATTCCCGGAGCTTGGTACCGGACCCTGGAGAAAATCTGGATGAACGGGGACGACTTCAACGTGGGCTATGGCTCTGAGATCACGATGACTAGAAAGCTCAACCTAAGTATCCGAATCACCAACCCGGAGAGTAGACCACTCATTGCTGAGAAGGCCCCATGTGATATGAAGTATATCAACTCTTATGCACTCCAGTACCTCTGGGCAGGGGTCAAGGAGGAGGGAGAGACCTATACCTACGCGAGTAGGCTCAGGGAGCCTGTTGACCAGATCACACAGGTTATTGAGAGGTATGTCAAGGAGCCCCAGGACCGTCAGCTCACTATGGTGATCAGGCAGCCCCAGGACATCCATAAGACACTGGAGGGCAAGAAGCATGAGCCGCCGTGCCTCACCGTAATGGACACTGAGCTTCTTGATGGGAAGATGCACCTTACCTGCTACTTTAGATCATGGGATGCCTATGCAGGGCTCCCAGCCAACATTGCGGGTATCCAGGTGTTCAATGAGGCCCTGGTCAGTGAGCTTAACGACAGAGCGGGCACTGATTACACTACAGGGGAGCTGATCTTCCACTCAAAAAACTGCCATATTTATAGCCGTCTCAACGACCTCGTGGAAGAGATCATAGCGCCAGGTGAAGACGCAAGACGACAGCGGAAAAAATAAGCATTATTTATACCAAGAGAGACAAGTTTCAAAGAATCCTAATTTGCGGGATCATAATCTATATTTTCATATAATCGCGTATCAGTGCCCTTTCTACAGGTTATTTGCCTTTCTCTCAGCCAATTTCTTCGTCAAGGCCAAGATAAGGGCCTCTGTGGAATGTTCACTCGAGATCACGTCGACATGTACTCCATACTCAATAAAGGCCTTGCTTGTAACAGGCCCGATAGTGGCGACGATTGCATCGCAAAGACCATCCCTCAACTCATCATCTAAGGAATGGGCTTCGGCAATCTTGAATAGGTTCTTCCCTGTTGATGCACTCGTGAAGGTCACCGCGTCAACCTCCCTTCTTACAAGGGATTTGATGAGGTCGAGCGCGGGACCTACACTGTCGGGTATTTCAGATATGTAAGCTGTAACCTCGTCCACCTTAGCTCCTCTCTTTTCTAGGACGCACCGGAAAATCTCGTCAGCATTACTCGAGCGGGGTATCCCAATATTCAATCCTTGTAGGTCTATTTCAGAGAGACTATTCAGCAATCCCTTGGAGCTGTGATCGTGCGGGACAATCTTAACTTCAACGCTGTGAAGCCTGAGCGCGTCCTGTGTTTTGTTCCCTATGGCGACAACTATGACATCACCTAACGCCTTCAGAAGATTGTGCTTCAGCCTTGCGTCAGCTGCTACTTGGAAGAGGCTCCTGACGCTTTTGACACTCATGAAGATGAGTATGTCTATGTCTCCGTGTGTGGCTTTTCGGATGAATTCTTCGACCCTTCCAATGTCCTCAGGAGGACGTATCTTTACCGTAGGGGCTAGGCGGGGGACTCCTCCAAGACTCTTCACGAGGTTGGCCATGGCCGTGTTATACCCTACAGGTCTGGTTATCGCCACAACCATCCCTCGGAGGGGGAGCTCAGGGTCAGTCTTCAACCCAACGGATCTCCTCTCTGAGCTCGACAACTCGGCCGATTATGGTGATTGCAGGTGCCTTGATGTCCTCTGCCCTGGCCTTAGCCTCAATGGTCCCGAGGGTTCCTGTGATGGTCCGTTGATCCGCCATTGTCCCTTTTTCAATAAGGGCAACAGGGGTCTCTGGGTCCTTACCTCCGCTAAGGAGTCTCTGTACGATGCCTCTCAGGTTCCGGACCCCCATCATTACAACGAGGGTGTCCACGGATTGAGATATCTTCTCCCAATCAATAGTCTCCTCTGTCTTGGTGGAAGCCTCATGGCCTGTGATGAACGCGACGCTAGAGGAGATGTGTCTTTGGGTGAGGGGTATCCCTGCGTAAGCAGGAACGGAAATGGCTGAAGTGATGCCGGGGACGATCTCATAGGGTATACCCTCCCCGCTGAGGAACTGGGCCTCCTCACCTCCCCTGCCGAAGATGAAGGGGTCTCCTCCCTTGAGCCTTACGACGCTCCCGCCCTCCTTGGCCTTTTCAACCAGAATCTTGTTGATCCTCTCCTGGGAGATACTGGGCTCGCCAGGATGCTTCCCAACGTAGATAAGTTCGCATACGTCTTTGGCAAGGTTGAGGGTATCATTGCTTATTAGGCGGTCGTAAAGGATTACATCTGCGTCCTTAATGAGGCGCGCAGCCTTGACTGTAATGAGTTCAGGGTCCCCCGGACCTGCTCCGACAATGTAGACTTTATTAACCGTGTGCTAATTCCACCTGTCTACTATCTTTGAAGCTCCTTGCGCCATGGCCTCTTGAGCAGCGCTTTTCCCAAAGGCCCTCGGATCGGATGTTTCACCTGACTTAGTGAAGTGGTATCTTTCTTTCCCGTCGGGAGAAAGAACTGAGGCATATAGCGTCATCTCCCTTGCCAGCTGTACCATGACTCCTATAGGGGTACTACAACCTCCTCCTATAGTCTCCATGAATGATCTCTCGGCTTCGACCGCTGCACAAGAAGGGAAATGTGTAATGACCTCTAGGACCTGGATGGTCTCCAGATCGTCCTCTCGAACGACTATAGCAAGAGCCCCCTGACCCGCCGGGGGCGTAAAATCCTGGAGGGAGAGGCGTTCCTTGATGGTGTCTTGTCTATTCAACCTGAGGAGGCCTGCCTCAGCGAGGATGAGGGCGTCGTAATGGCCCGCCTCAAGCTTGTTGATTCTGGTGTCAACGTTGCCCCTAATGGGACGGATATCTAAATCGTCTCTGAGGTATTTGAGCTGGGCCATCCTTCTAGGGCTGCTAGTCCCTACGATGGCTCCAGTTGGAAGATTATCTAAACCTCCGTGCCCGACTGAGATCAAGGCCTCATAGGGGCTATTCCGCTTAGGAACCGCAGCGATAGTGAGACCCTGCGGAAGCTCTAGGGGGAGGTCTTTCATGCTATGGATGGAAATATCAGCCTCGCCTTTAAAGAGGAGTTCGTCCACTGCCTTCGTAAAGACCCCTTTCTGACCCAATTCCATAATGGGCTTGTCTCTGTTGAGGTCTCCCGCTGTTTTGACTATCTGGGCCTCCAACGTGGCGGATGGAAAGTGTCTCCGCAGCTCTGTCGCCACGATCTCCACTTGAATGAGGGCGAGCCTGCTACCTCGGGTGCTCACCTTCAACATCATTCGTTAGCAAGCCACCTTGAAACTTCTTTCGCCGAATAGGTGAGGATCATATCGGCCCCAGCCCTCTTAATAGCGGTGAGGATTTCCAGAGTGAGTGCAATCTCATTTATCCAGCCGTTCTGAGCAGCAGCTTTAACCATCGAATATTCACCACTCACATTGTACGCGGCAATAGGCATTCTGTATGCATCCTTGATCCTTAGGATGACATCGAGATATGCAAGAGCCGGCTTCACCATTATAATATCAGCTCCCTCGGCTACATCGAGCTCAACCTCCCGTAGAGCCTCATCCGAGTTAGAAAAGTCCATCTGGTAGGCGCCCCTGTTCCCAAAGCTGGGAGCCGACTCAGCTGCTTCCCTAAAAGGAGCATAAAAGTTTGAGGCCATCTTAGCCGAGTAGGCCATGATAGGTACTTTGCTGTGGCCATAGGCATCCAGAGCCTCTCTTATGGCTCCAACTTGACCGTCCATCATGCTAGAGGGGGCTACCATGTCAGCACCGGCCTCAGCATGGCTTACAGCGGTCTCGCGTAGCAGTAGGAGACTTTTGTCGTTAATTATAGCCTCATTCTCCACGATACCGCAGTGGCCGTGGCTCATATACTCACAGAGGCAAACGTCAGTGATTACCGTGAGGTCATCCCCAAGGCGAGACTTTATTGCGCTTGTGGCGAGCTGAATGATACCCTCCTTTGCGTAGGCCTGGGAAGCTATTTCATCCTTGTTTTTAGGGATCCCAAAGAGAATGACCGCCGGTACCCCTAGAGATACCGCTGTCTCAGCTTCCTCAACAATATTCTGGAGAGGATGCTGATATTGTCCGGGCATCTTACCTATGGGCTCTTTGCTTGATAGGGATTCCTTCACAATCAAGGGGTATATTAGGTCTTCTGGTGAAAGAGAGGTCTCCGTAACCATGGACCTTATCTTAGCGGTTCTCCGTAGCCTACGCATTCTAACGGTAGGAAATGTTAATTCAATCACTCTCCTTTTGATTCGCTGAGCGTTCCAGCAGACTCCTGAAACGCTTCTAAAACCTCCATAGCTCTAACTTTAGCCTCCGGAAGATTTCCCTTGGCCAAGGAACTCTGGACATAGGGGTCTTTGGCTACTTTGTATAAAGCATCGCGCCTGTTACCTTGGCCTGGTATCTTCATTTTTGCAATATTCCGGGAGTAGTCTTGAAGATCGACACCTAAGACATCCTTTTCCGTGATATGTACCTGGATGTGTTCCTTGATCAGCTTAGACATAAGAGGGCTTCGCCCATCAGTGCAGACCCCAACCCTAATGCTCCCTCTACGGGCGACGGCAGGAAAATAGAAATCACACAGATTGGGCTTATCCACAGCATTGACTATGACGTTGTTTTCTCTGGCTGATTGCGAGACCAACTTATTGATCTCCGGGGAATCCGTAGCGGCGATGACTATTGCAGCCCTAGATATATTTGTGGATATAACGTTTGAAGCTTCAAGATCGACCTCAACGAGTTCTATCTGATCGTTTATCCCAAGGTCACGGAGATCATCTGTAAATCCTTGGCTTATAACCTTGATACAAGCACCATGCTCGAGGAGTCGCCTAACCTTTCTCTCCGCAATTTTGCCTCCACCAAAGACAACAACAGATTCTCCCTTGATTCTTAGATCGATTAGCAGTGTAGTTTCCTCCTTTATTCCTCATCTAATGCATGGTTACTAGATATTCTAAGCTTAGGGGGATTACAGTATATAGAGCACGCACCTTGTGCAGGGTTGAGGCATATGGCAAAAGTCTCGTGGCGGTCTTTCGAGGATAGCGTCCCTGATTCGGCCTAAGAGAGCTTAAAAATTCGATTTAGGCCTTAATCCAGACCTTTGAAAAAATTAAGTTGGATCAATGGAACGTATCTGCAATAACCTTCATAGCATATTGAAAATATTGGCGATTTCTATAGTATGCATATCATAGTTAATCATTATTTGATGATATGTAATTAGAGACATTACAGGCTGTAGATGACACCCAAGATTCATCGGGACATATGAAAGATTAAAGGTTTGATGCAAAAGACCATGATGATCGTATTCAGATAGATTTAAGAAACCTTGGAATCGACCCCCATCAGGATGAAGTCGAGCAGATACTCATGGGTGTTATTGAGCTTCGTCTTCCTCTCATTTATGTCTCTCCTGGGGTCCTCCGTGACTAGGGATCTGCGCCCCCTCTATTTCGGAAGGGTAGGAGCGAATCCAGTCCAGATAGGGTTGCTAATGGCAATTCCAGATGTAGTCTCCATTTTCACGCGGGTTCCTTCCAGCTCTTTGTCACACAGACTAGGGAGATGGCGGATGATGCTATTCACCCTTATCCTAATGCTGGTGTCCACAGGTCTCTTCGCTTTCGTCCGGGACCCCGTCTGGTTCTATCCCCTTGTCACCCTGGGGGCGTTCTCCTGGGCGGCCTTCAGCCCCGTTGTTATAGAGCTGGTATTGGATCATTCCACAGCTAGTACCAGAGGGGATGTTTTGGGCCTCTTCTTCACATCCATTGGGGCCGCGATGTTCGTGGGTCCCCTCATCAGCAGCCTCCTGACGACGGTAATCGGGCTACGTCAGCTGTTTTTGTTCGCGACTGTGATCCCTGTAGTGACGCTCCTCCTTTTCCTCGTGGTAATCAAGCCGGAGCAGACTGGAGAGAGGCAAAAGAGGGGATATAGGGGAATGGGGGAAGGGAGCATCAGAAGGATATTCAAGGTGAAAAACTTTGCCGCCCTCTCTGTAGCAAGGATCGCGTATTCTCTCTCTATAGGGATCTTCTCCACAATCTACCCGGTCTATGCCGCGGGGAGCTTGGGTTTCACGCCCTCTGCGATTGCGCTCCTGTTCACTTTCAGGGGAGTGACCAATGTAATGCTTCGGATACCGGCGGGGAGGCTCTCTGATAGGATTGGTCGAAGGAAGCCTTTCATCTTTGCCATTGCTTTGGTGGTGGTGGTGTATTTATTGTTGGGAACCGTGGAGAGTTTCTGGCCCTTAGTGGTTGTGATGTCTCTTTTCGGGGTGTCCTGGGGGATGAGGATGGCGCCTTCAATGGCGTTGGTAGGAGACAGCGTCCTAGACGTGGATAGGCCACTCTCCCTGGTCCTATTTATGTCCATGTACGACCTCGGATCAGCTCTGGGGTCTCTCCTAGCCGGGTTCAGCAGCACCTTTCTCTCTCATCGGACCCTGCTGCTGATCTGTCCACCTATTCTTCTTGGGTCTCTGCTGGTATTCATTGTTTTCTCGAGAGAGGTAAAACATGGCTCTAAAGAATGAGAGCAGTGAATTTCAATATTTATTGTTGTAACAAATCTCTAAATTAGCACACGCGATCTCCTAGAAATAGTAAAATGGTAAAAGCCCAAACGCGTTCGCAGTGGCTCTTTTTTCTTATC
The DNA here is from genome assembly GCA_030739585.1 of Candidatus Bathyarchaeota archaeon. Taxonomy (NCBI): domain Archaea; kingdom Thermoproteati; phylum Candidatus Bathyarchaeota; species Candidatus Bathyarchaeota archaeon. The sequence goes on along the minus strand of JASLYX010000010.1, from coordinate 2,794 downwards.
GTTTTTAAGGTTATTGAGAAGAGTATATGTTGGTTTAAAATTAGTCCCCTGAATTCTTCGCGCGCGCCTTCTAATGTCCGAGTATACCCTTAACCAACGTCCAGAAAAGTAGGGCACACCAGGGCTGAAAATAGGCTTAGGATATAAAATTCAAAGTACATTCCAACAGTAAAGGGAATAACTCTTGATGTTCCTGAAGTTCGCGCAAGGATTTTTAGTTTCTGCATCGTCTGCTTTTCCTGTTGCAATATGGACAACCAGTTCCTCTAGTTCTGCTTGCTAGAGTAGCTTCCCATTCATGCTCTCGACTGCACATCCACCAGACCTTCCTGCGGCTTCCTGGAGTAATCTGATATGGCGTCAAATTCCCGTTCATAGTCGGGTGCCACTCCTCTGCCAATTCAGGATATTTGTCTTCCAAGCTTCCACTTCGTTTCAACACTGCTTTCCTAAGTATTCCGCCTCGTTTCTCATTGGCGCAGTATGGGCAACCAGTTCCACTTGTCCTGTTAGCTAGAGTAGCTTCCCATTCATGCTCTCGACTGCACATCCACCAGACCTTCCTGCGGCTTCCTGGAGTAATCTGATATGGCGTCAAATTCCCGTTCATAGTCGGGTGCCACTCCTTGGTCAGCTCAGGGTTTTTTACAGCTAGGTTATGATTTGCGGAAATCTTCAACTCAGATAAATTAAGGTGCTGCAGCATAAAAGACTCGCTAAGCGCGCGTTTGGTCTTGTTAGTTATGAAATGTACCTTGTTCACAACATCAGGTGTAGAAAGGAATTTCTTTGAATATTTTCCTTTCAGAATGACTTTAATTTTCCAATACTGATAGTGTGATCATGTAATTTTTCTCTATAACCATTATCCCATTCGAACCCCTGGAAACCTAATCGATGAGAGATGTCTATACCACGGATACCCTGGCAAGGAACTGTTTTTGAATGCCCATATAACCCATAACGTGTTGCAGATTGACGTACAAATGGAGATACACCGGCCCTATCTTCGACGCCCACACCCATATCGGGACCATCGACAACATTACCACAATGATTGCACTCGAAGACGAATTCGGGGTCTCAACCCAGATCGGGATCGTCCACAACGAGGAAGGATTCCAAGCTGCCAAGAAGTTGTATCCCCGTAGGTTCATCTATGCAAAGTACCTCTCCCTTAACAATATAGCCCGATACAACGTGGAGCCTGTCCTTAACGAGATATCAGATATGCGAGAGCAGGGTTACTCCGTCGCCAAGGTATGGTTCGGCCCACGATGGCGCGACTATCGCGAGGGTGTCCCAAGGGATTTCAGGATCGACCACCCCAAACTATCCCCCATCTTCCATGCCCTTGAGGAAGACGGAATACCCTTCATCATCCACATGGGGGACCCTGACACCTATTACGCATCAAAATATCAGGATGTGGAGAGGTATGGTACCAAAGAGGAACATCTGAGACAGATGGAAGAGGTTGTCTCCCGGCACCCTGGCTTGATATTCCAGATCCCCCATTTCGGCGCGCAACCAGAGATACATCGCTTGCCTGAGTTGGCCCGGTGGATGGATGAGTACCCTAATTTCGTGGTGGACACAGCATCCTCGAGATGGATGGCAAGAGAGCTGAGCAAGGACACGGAGAAGGCCCGGGAGTTCATGATAAGATACCCGGAAAGGGTCCTCTTTGGGACCGACCTTACCTCCGAAAGGAGTGCCCGGAACTATTACTCTGGCAGATACGTAGCGCAGAGAGTCCTCTGGGAGACAAGCGAACGGGACACCCCGCTGCCTTTCTCCGATGCAGATACAAAAGACATCGGAGGAACTTTCATCAATGGCCTCGATTTACCCCACCAAGTCCTCAAAAAACTGTACTGGGAGAACGCAAATCGGATCTACAGGACATAAGACCACCATGCCCTTGTAGCGGTGAAAGAGACCAAATTCATTTACACAACTAGAAATGATTCAAAGTGCGGGGAGAGGGATTCCCACCCAGATTTACTAGTAACAATCGCGCGCAAGATTTTTTTTATTTTCTGCGTTGCCTGCGTTCCCTGTATCAGTGGGACAACCAGTTCCACGTGTCCTGCTTTGTATCTTTGCATCCCATTCATGCCCTCGACTGCACCTCCACCAGACCTTCCTGTTGTTTCTTGGAGTAACCTGCTCTGGTGTCAAATTCCCGTTTCTGGTTGGGTGCCATTCCTTGGCTAGTCCAGGATGCAGCACAGCTAGGTTATACTCAGGGGAAAGCTTCAACTCAGATAAATCACTGTGCTACAGCATAAAAGACCAGCCAATAAACTGTGACGTGCACGTTGTAGCCCCTCTGATGTCCCAATATTACATTATCGGACATCATGAGGGGCTGACAAACACGCGTGGTAGATTTCAGTATGAGATCTTTTAATTCTGAAAAAGGTTCCCGAAAGAGACGAAGTCGATTCCCTTTAGGATAATTAAGCCGTCATAGAGGGCAGATCTCGCCGCCTTGAAAGTGAGACCGGAGAGGTTTATGTCCTTCCTTACACCGAACTTTCCCCTAGCTAAAACGGCCACTTTCCTCAAGATTGAAACTTGCATTCAGCGGGTCCATGAATGATACTAACTCTTCCAACGAAGGTTGCAGGAATTAGCCTGGGAGCAATCCAGATTAGTCCCCGGCGATTAATCTTTATAGTAATTACATGCAGATTTTACCTGTGAGCGTTTTATATGGATATTCCTAAGAATTGGCCTGACTACGTTCCCCATACCATTGATTACCCTGATATCCCGCTCTTCAGAC
>JASLYX010000009.1 GCA_030739585.1 Candidatus Bathyarchaeota archaeon | reverse complement strand
TGCGGTGCTCTCTGCGAGGGGCGGGCAGTATAGGGGGAAGCTCTCGGCGCCGAAGACTCCATAGCTGGCGTTGAGGAAGACCTTGAGGGCTGCCTGGACCACGTCGTAGTATGTGCGTTCCTCCGGTGTAAGGCTTGGGTCCTTAGCGAGGGGCTTGTACCTGAGAACCCTGAGGTCCTTGAGGCTCCCGATGATGAGGCTCGTCATCCCCTTCTTGTGGGTGCAGACGTAGTGGCTGGTCCCCGGAACCATCTTGCTCTTGCAATCCTCGTGGTTGCAGAGGAGGGTCTCGTAGCTCAGGTTCCAGTTCTTGATGGCGGACGGGTAGAGGCTGGCGAAGTCGAGGACGGTGACCCCGAAGTGGACTCCCGGTTTCGGGTCCTGGACGATGGCTCCCTGATACTTTTTGCCCTTGATCATTGCGGTGGTGGTGGTGCCCCCTTTGGCGAGGAGGATGTCCTGGGAGTTGGGTATGAGCCACCCTCTCCTCCTGTGCTCCCACTCCATGAGGGCCAGGATCCACCTGCTCACCCCCATCCGGGTGAGGTCCTCCATGGTCTGCTTGCTGATACGACTCATGATCACCATGAGCTGCATCGCGAGGTCACCGTTGAAACTCGTGAGCCCGTAGGTGATATCCGCGTCGTTGAGGCAGTACATCGCCAGCTCATCGAAGCTGAGGTCGTTGATGGTCCCCACGGGGATCTTCTTATTCCCCGTGACCCCCCTGGAGACGGCGTCCAGGGTGTTCTCCCTGTACTTGTTCCCGAAGGCATAGATCTTGATAGCGTTGTTCATGAAGAACCTGTAGAGGTCGATATGGAGCCCGTTCCTGAGGTATGCGAAGCGCCTCCCCACAGTGATAGGAATATCATTGTTGGAGAACGCCAGGTTCTGGGCCCTGTTCCTCAGGTAGCGGAGGTCGAAGTTGTCACCGTTGAAGGTCAATACGACGGGGTACTCGTCGAGAACCCTGAACACCTCGGCGATGAGGCTCTTCTCGTCCTCGTAGAACTCGACCTCGGCATCCTCGATCACCGGGAGAGTCGCTTCATCCCCGGTCTCGTTGAGAAGAATCACCCGTCTTAACCCGTCCGAGGCGGTGAAGCTGACCGCGGTGATGGGCTCTATGGCCTCCTCGGGGTTCGGTAGCCTGTTCGCGACGGAGGTACGGACCTCGATGTCCACAGCGACCCGCCTGATCTCGGGGACGGGGCACTGGAGGAGGCGGGCCCACTCGAGCATGTTCTCGGTGAACTCTGGGTCCTCACCGGCGAAGGCCTCCTGCATCTCGGCCTTGACATCCGGGGGGAGCGGGTAGTCTACAGGAATCAGGTTGCCCTCTTCCATCCTGTAGGGCATCCCGGGGATGAGCCTCCTGTCGTAGATGTAGTTCTGGTGGTATCTTATCCGGCTCTCCCAGGTCTCCCCGATGATGTTCCTGATGCCTCCGCCTGCTCCTCCCCCGATGGCGAGGGGGTTCGTGGCGACGACCTTGGTGACCATGATAGGCTCGTCAGCGAGGGCGTCAAACTTCTCCACCCGCTCCAGTGTGAGGAAGCCGGGGTAGTCCATCAGCCTGCGGTTGCCTCTGAGCTGCTCCGGGGTCTGCTTGGAGACGGCGTAGGAGAGGTGGCTGGTGTTGTCGTACCAGAGGTAGATCTGGCGGGACTCGGGCTCGTAGAGGCGGAGGAAGGCTTTCTCCTGTTTGCCGTCGTATCCGGCTGATAGGAAGTATGATGGGGGGAGGTCGTTGGGGGCCACCCTGCCCTTCGGCGCCGATACTTTTTCCTCAGATCTGAATCCCATTAGATTCGAGTAATTACTCTTCGAAGTACCATATATTGCCTGTTGTAATGATCATAAGGTGGTGTTCGCATGGAGATACATGCACTCAAGAATGATATATGCCGCTTGGATAGCTGTCATCCCAGAGTCGTAATAGGGGGAGACCTCTGTGAGATCAAATCCCACGACCTTGGCTCCCATGCACGCTTGGAGGATGTCCAGGAGCATGGAAACCTCGATGCCCTCAGGGGCTGGGTTCCCGACCGCAGGGGCGGAGGCTGGATTCACCACATCCATATCGATAGTGATGTAAATTGAGGAGGCCATTGAGCTCCAATCCATGAGGTCTCTAGTCCACGCCTTCAGGTTCCTTTTTGGCAAGTCTAGGCCCGAAATCACATTGATCCGGGACTCAGATCTGACAAACTCTATCTCCTCTCGGGACACTGCCCTGCTCCCCACGAGAACAAGCTCTAAGTCGATCTCCTCAATAGCCCTCCGCATAAATGTGCTGTGGGATATTATCTCGCCGAAGAGATTGTCTCTGAGGTCCATGTGGGCGTCGAAGGAAACGACCAAGTCGGGTTTTAAGGCCCTCATGGAGGCAAGGGAGATGGTGTGCTCCCCGCCTATCATCACAGGAATCTTGTCGGCGCCGATTATTCGAATAGTTTCCTCGATCTTACCCAGGTCGTCCACCGACTCTAAGTCGAGAACGTTACCGATATCCGCTATGGCGATATTCTTCGCATCTAGACCTGACCGTAGGCTGTATGACTCTAGGGCGAGGCTCGCCCTCCTTATAGCGTCTGGGGCAAATCGGGTGCCTGAACGATGGGATGTAGTCGCGTCTAGAGGAGCTCCGAATATTGAATACACGGCCTCCTCGAGGGGCTTAGTGGTGTCGAGGAAAGACTGTAACACTTGTCCTAAAAGGCTCTTCAAGGTCATTCACCTCTCATCTAAACTCTCCTTTTCGGAGGGAGCCTCCGCAAGCTTACTATGCTTCTACCGTGACCTTGTCGACACTGTGGATAGAGGCGCCCTGTTTCCCCATGTGCTCTTCGAGAATGCTGTAGTCGATGTCTTCGCCTTGGAGGAACACTCCTATAGTCTCTGTTTTCTCGTCCATCTCCACTAGACTAACCTCTACTATTTCAATCCCTTTGAGTTCCGCTAGGAACGATGCGAAATCCGGGAGAGGGGGTCTATGAAGTTTCAATACATCGAGAACCAACTCTTTGATCTTGGGTTCGTCCAAACTTTTCACAATTCCTTAGAATATTAACCTTTTAGATACTTACTCTCCCCGTGGAATTTAATTATTGTGAATCCTTGAACACAATAGAGCAAAAATAAGGTTATAGATACAGGTGCTCTGTTTCATAATGTTTATTAAAGCCAATAAGATGTCATGATTACGTGTGTCACCCAGAAATGGGAGAAAACAGACCATCTAATTCTGAACGTAGCATGGTGGCTATGGAGCGAATCATTAATTGAATGAATCTTCGCAGGACGACGATCCGGAAGGCGAGCAGAACGGGATAATAACTTGGCTGACTGGGTACCTTGATGAGGTAGGAACCTATTTGAGGGTTACCAGCGCACACATGATCCTCCGACGCTACTTTGCCATGAACGCCTTTGACGGTTCAATGACAAGTCTCGGCGTCGTGATCGGGGCATATATCACTAAAATCGTAGACCCCCTAGCGGTCATTGGCGTTATCCTGGTGAGTGGAATAGCAATGGCGGTCTCTGGGTTTTCGGGAACCTATATGACTGAGAGCGCGGAGAGGAGTAAAAGTCTCAACGAATTAGAGAGTGCCATGCTCACCAACCTTGACGAAACCATCTACGGGGAGGCGTCCCGGTTCGTAGCAGTCTTCGCTGCCTTCGTGGATGGCTCGGCCCCTTTCCTCGCATCTATTCCCACTGTGATCCCATTCTACCTCTCTTACATCGGGATCCTGCCCCACGGTTATGCATTTATGACCAGTATCGTAGCAAGCCTTTCTACCCTGTTCCTCCTCGGAGTCTTCCTAGGCCGTATCAGCGATAACAACGTTCTCTATTCTGGGGTGAAGATGGTGATCGCAGGAGTAACTGTAGCCTTGTTAGCCCTTCTGCTAAACGCTGATTAGCTGAAATTAAGGCTTTGGTCAGTTTTCAGACATGGATCAATCCGTAGTCAGTAGCGTCAAGTCTTGAGCTACCCCTGGTGAACTTGATGATAATCATGATGTCGGATTCCAAGACCTCTTGCCTATAGAGGTTCATTTCCCTGCAATCCTGGAACCCTCCAGCTTCAAGGTCATACTCTATACCTTAGCTACTCATCTTCATATATACTTTGAAGAGGGGGGGGATCTCCCTTTCTAGGATAAAGTCAAGGCATTTTAATATTACACCAACGGGATAAATCCGGTCTTTTTCAAGATCCAGATGAGCTGCTTGATCGGGGTTTGCTTCCCTATTTCACTTTATCGGACGTAATAATATCTTCCATCTCGTTTTTGCTCCCTATCGAGACGGGAGTCATCCTTATTGACCCGAGGCCGTTTGGTTTCAGCATCCCTACGGAATGTGATACCCATCTCTCCCAGGAACTGGTTCATACCATCCTCAAGCTTCAGGGGATCTTCACCCCTTCCTTCGGAGCCCGCCTCCCCAGTAAAGACCATAATCTTGTCGCTGATGAAGTCTTGGGCGACGATGTCGTGCTCCACAACAAATGCAGTGACCCCGTTCATCTTGGTGATACGCCGGATGGCTTTAGCCACAGCGAGGCGTTCCTCGACATCGAGGTAGGCACTGGGCTCGTCCAGGAGGTAGATATCAACGGGTCGGCTGAGGCACTCAGCGATTGCAACTCTCTGGAGCTCCCCCCCACTAAGGACGCTGATGTCTCGCTCCAGCATCCCCTTAACGTGAAGGGGTTCAATGACCTCCGCGCTGAACCACGGCTCAAGGTACTTTTCCCCAGCGGCTCTGCGGAGCACATCCTCCACAGTGCCATAGATAGTGCCTGTGAGGTATTGGGGCTTGTAGCTAACCTTGATATCCCCTCCAATCACTCTCCCCAAGTCGGGCTTCTCCACCCCCGCAAGGATTTTGATGAAAGTGGTTTTACCAATCCCGTTCTTCCCCAAGATGCCGATGACCTCCCCGATGCCTATCTCCCCGGCAGCCACGTTTAGAGTGAAGTCGCTAAAGGACTTTTTGAGATCGGTCCAGCTGATGAGGGAACTACTCCTTCGGCTGTGAGGGGTGGGCGGTTTGACGTGGAATATTATGGGGCTCTCCCGGAACCTGACGTTCTCGTCAGGGATATAGCCATTGATATAGATATTTATCCCCTCCCGGACCCCGTGGACGTTAGATACAATGCCATAAACGTCAGGCTCCCCGTAGAGGAGGAATATATCGTCGCTCAAATAGTCCAGAACCGCAAGGTCGTGCTCCGCCACGACAACCCTCCGTCCCTCCTTGACGAGGCCCCGGATCACACGGGAAGCCCGGACCCTCTGGTAGATATCCAGATGGCTAGATGGCTCATCGAGGAGGTACACCTCAGCGTCCTTAAGGAGGGCCGCGGCGATTGCGACCCTCTGGAGCTCCCCCCCACTGAGAACTGATAGCTCACGGTCTAGGATCGAGTCAATTTCCAGGGCTATAGTGAGCTCATTAAAGGCCCCTCTTTCATCCTGGGCCTCGAGAACCTCTGCGGCAGTCCCCTTAACAACTCTAGGAATGCGGTCGACGTATTGGGGTTTGTAGACAACCTTTCTCTTACCGGAGTATAGGGATTCCAGGTAGTCGTGCATAGGCTTCCCTGAGAAGCTCTCCACAACCTCATCCCGAGTAGGGGGCTCCGCGAATTTCCCAAGGTTGGGTGTGAGGTTTCCAGCGAGAATGTTGAGAAGAGTAGACTTTCCTATGGCATTCCTGCCCAAGAGACCGACGACGGCGCCCTCTCGAGGGACAGGAAGGCGGTAGAGGGTGAACTGGTTGTAGCCATAACGGTGGAGGTGCTCGGATTCGAGCTCGTCAGGGAGATTCACTATTCGAAGGGCATCGTATGGGCACTTACGGATGCAAATTCCGCAGCCGCTGCAGATGAACTCGGAGATGCGGATGCCATCGCTGTCGAGGCGTATGGCCTCACGGCGGGTACGGACCATAGGGCAGAAGCGGATGCACTCCGTGTTGCACTTATCCGACTTACACCTCTGCCTATCGATTACTGCAACCCTCAATCCCAGCACCGTTCAGCATTCAATTCTCAGAGCCCCTTATTTAAGGCTGAGAGTTTGGGAAGTCGGCTCAACCAACGTTTTTATCACATCATAAAGGGCAGGGCACAATGGGTAACCAAGCCCGCCCTACTTCTATTTTAGTCATAATGGGCATCGATGCGCGAGCAACAGCCTCGCCAGTGTTTCCAAGGTATCAATCCAATTCGGATGTAGGGATCAATCGCACGAGATGACCCTCCTCCTTCCAAGGGAAGAAAGACGTTATCAAGAGGAGTATTAATTTAGCATTTTTTGTCCAAAATGTTCCTGAACGGGCCATATAAAGGTCTCATAGAGTCTCCATTAATGATGGAAGAAGGGCTATAGTTTCTCTAATGTTGAAAGATTCACTAGAGGATGAACTCTGTGTTTCCCAAAAAAACAAGACGATTCGTAATACCAATCACATTTTTCAAGTATAGTAGAAAAATCTATTTAATATGATAACATTATTGATTTTTTCTTTGCAATTATCCTTAGAATCGATTAATGTGTTACAAGGTGGTATAATATTCGGATATGCCCTAGAGGGGAGAGTAAAAAGATCCATGAAACTTGTGGGAAAAAAGGGGAGCGAGCAAGGATTAGTATCGAGAATTAAATCCACATTATATCTGATTATGTATGTGTTATGCATCTTGTCCTTCGATGTATCGGTGGTCACGCCGCTGAACAATTCGAGCCTTTACTCGGAGCTGTCCCGGCTCAGGGGACTTACAACGAACGTCTCTGCTGAGTAGCCTCACCGTGCCCATCACTCACACAAATTCGTGAACAGGGTGCGAGGGGATTGCCTCGCTTGATATGACTTGAAAAAAATGTCGCGAAGATCATTATGATAATATCCGGCTGTGGATGCTGGTTTTGGGGGTACCTCTCCTTAGAGAGCATCCTTCAGATCGATTAGGAGACTCTACTATTATCCATCCTAGACATCTTCAACTCCATTGGGGGTAGGAGTTCCAGAACGTGAACCTCCTGCTTTTCTCCTTTGAGCCTTTCTCTGGGGCGTTTTTCTACGGATAATAATTTGGTCTCCCGAAAACCTGCCCCGATCTCTGGCTGGTTCATTTCACATTGCTGAAAGGAGTCCTAAACCCTTCTGCTGCCAGCTTCCTATGGATTACGTCTTTTAATGCACCTATGCCCTCCCCGGTCCTAGCACTCACTGGGAGGACCATGCATCCTGTCTTCGATGAGGCGTCCTCATCGATCCTATTCTTAACCTCTGACAAGATGGAGGCCCAGTCGCCCTTTAACTTGTCTAACTTGTTCGCAGCCACTACGGGCATCTCCCCTGTGGTCTCCCCAATGTATTGGATCATCTCCAAGTCAATGGGCACAATACCCTTCGCCTCCAACCTCTCCGAGACCTCCATGAACGTGGAGAGGTCCAAGACATGGATCGTCAGGGCGATTGCTTCCCCTTGGGACTCTAGGAACTCCAGGATCTCGTCCTTCACCTGGCTAGTGCCCCATATGGAGGCACCAGTGATCCTCCCATACCCCGGCATGTCTACAAGGGAGAGGCCCCGACTAAGGGGGTAGATGGAGACCCGCCTCGTGGTGCCAGGGCGTTTACCTGATCTGATGTTCAGGCCTGTGATCTTCCTGATGATGCTACTTTTCCCTGCGTTAGGCCTACCAGTGAACACGAGGAAGCGCTCATCCATCTCGTGTAACAATCCCTCCTCCACGTTTAGTATCTTTTCGATTAACCCCCTGGAACCGTGCCGACCTAAGGGAGATCGCGTTGAGATATAGGTGATAGATCAACTAGGCTAGGATGAACTCCGGAATCTGAGGAGTCGCGCTATTGAGACGAGCTTCTAAGTACCGCGTAAGCAGATTAGATCTCTTTGAAGCTCATGGTCCCGTTAACGATGGTTAGCTCATAGAGCTGGTTGGGATAAGGCTTGAGGTTGAAGCTCTCAAGCTCCTCCGCAGTAAGGATCAAGGTGAGCTTCCTCACCTGGTACTCTCTAGCGTCCCCGCCCGGGAGGGCTTTTTGGACCCCTTTACTGATCTGGACTACCATCTGACTGATCTCCGCGGGGAGATCCGTGGGGGTCATAGTAACCATAGGGGGGCGAGCCCTTACTTCGACGAAGTCTATTTGGAAGCCGTCTCTCCCCTCGACATCTTTGGTCGCCTTGACGGATTGAACCTTGATCTTGATCCTAGAACTCAGCATTATTCTGGTACCACTGATCAGGATAAGCCGCTCAATCAAATATGTTGCGGTAGATGTATGTTGAAATGACTCGGTTCATCAGCTTCAGACTTGTGGATCGTGTTTGACTCTTCATCCCTCATCTTCGAACAAAAGTTCTGAGATGTTAATCCTTCTGTCCGCGTACACGACTTCATTTGTCTTCTCCTCAATATACTCTTAGCGCACGATAGATCACCCGAGGAGATGCCCTTTAAAAAAAGTAGTCTCTTTGGGGAAAAGCGGAGGAGAGATTGAAACTGAAGTTGATTGCACGCCAAGTTTCTGTGAAGCGTCAATCGGGGGTATGAAGGACAGAAAACTATCGCAAAACTTGAGCTATATGCCTAGATATGAGTTCCATGGTCCGCGCTATTATGATGGGTTTAACTTCTTTAAGTGCATCCTACCCGTGACCTGACTATTATTCCTCTTTATATCCTATCAAAGAAGATACCTCAATATCCCTTGGGGTCTTTTGAGACCATCAATATTTTCCCTTGAGAAAACTTGATATCAAATCTGCAACTGTCACCTGAGATAGTGGAGACCCTACAGTATCAGTTGAGACGATGATATCTGCACCTGCCTCAATTATTTTCTCCATGGCGTTTCCTATGAAGAGGCCGTGGGTACAAGCAGCTGCGACGCGTCCGACACCCTGTTTTTTGAGGCCCCTGATGGCCATTGCAGTGGTCCCTCCACTGCTCACAATGTCGTCGAAGACTCCCACGTCCCTGCCCTGAACATCGAGGTCTCTCATAACCATCACGATCTCCCCATTGTGCAGGTCCCTTTCCTTTGTAAAAAAACCCACCTCGCCCCCAAGGACGGTCCCAGCATCCCTCGCCAGATCAACTGCTCCCACGTCTGGAGACAGGCTATAAGCACCCTCAAAACCGTTCTGCTTCAGATATTCGGCTAGGTCTGGCATCGCTGAGAGATTCTTTACTTGGATGCCCGCCTCGTTACAATATCCCTCCAAGGCCTCTTCCTCGTGGACATCGACGACGACTAGTAGGTCTACTCCAGATGCCCCTAGGAGCTTGGATAAGGTCTTTAAGCTCAGCGCTTCACCATCCAAGAACCTTTTGTCCTGGCGGGCATAGGCAAGGTATGGCACGACGCAGATTACCTCCTTGGCTCCGGCATCTCTGGCGGCATCGGCCATGAGGCATAGCTGGAGCAAGGACTTATCCGGATTGGGAAACATCGTCTGGACGACAGTGGCGATTTCCCCCCTTAGTGGCGCCTTTATCCTGATGTAACTCTCCCCGTCTGGGAAGAGGCGGTGCACCGCCGGATAAAACGCGACACCCAATCGTTCGGCGATTCTTACACCCAGTTCAAGGGACGCAGGTCCCGGGATAACCTTCATTTCAACCATATAAATCTTTGAAGATCTACAATATATCTCTCGCCCTATTGGACGTAAAAGAAGAGGATAGCAGCGGTAGTCGCCGTGACCAGCCAGGCCCTCCAGTCCCATCTAATGATCTTGATCCCGTCGAAGACCCCAAAGGGAAGTAGATTGAAGAGGGCGAGGTTTGAGTTGATAATGACGCCTAGGCGAGCCAGTTGATAAACTACAGATTCATTGGGATTCGTCCACATGAACATGATGTAAACGGCCGCCTGAGCGATATTTGTCAAGGGTCCGGAGAGGGATATTTTACCGTAGTCGTTTCCATACATCTGGCCTGCAATCATTACTGCTCCCGGGGCCAAGAGCTTGAACGGGGAGAAGAATGAGAACAAGGTTATCATAAGCCCTATAGTGTTCAGGCGGTACTCCGCCCAGAAGCCAAGTCTTTGGGCCATGAACTTATGGGCGAGTTCGTGAAGGAGGAAAGCCATGGTGAAGATCATTATTGCCATCACCCCGATGAAAGGTAACTGGGATATGATCCCCCAGAAGCTCATCAAGGGAATGGCGGCTACAATGAAGAGGCTGATACTGAGGTGCTGCATTTCCTTCTCGCTGAAGCGGAACAAGTTCCTCATTCCAGAGCGGTTTCTCGTTCCAGGAAACACGTAATCCGTGTCAGGCTCCGCGGACCCACTGCTCCAATTTGCCACGGGCCTCTGCTGGTAGACCCCGATGCACTCGTGGAACTCGGGAAGTCTGTGCTTAGAGCAATAGTACCCGCTGCAATAGTTACACCTGAAGGGGAGGACTTCGTCCTTGTTGCAACGGTCACATAAAACCATAGATTATCTTTTTCCCTTCTGGAAATACTGGCTAATACCCATATTTGAGGATTTCAGAATTAGGATTCGCGAGACACATCCTTCAATCTCAAGGACAAGGGAAGAATGAAAAGGACAAGCCCTGCGAGGCCCAAGTAGAGCGTCGATGGGCTGTACGCTTCTGCGATGGCGCCCCCCATTATTGGACCCAGGCTCATCCCTAATCCGTATACGAACTCGTGAAGACCCATGGAGGCGCCAAGGGCCTCCTTTGGCGATCCTTGGGCGATGTAATCTAATAGCACTGGTGTGATTATTCCCCCTGCGAATCCGTAGATAGCTAGGGGCAGGGCGAACTCAGATGTGGTGTCAGACTTTGAGACCATGACCAGGGCTACGCTCATGAGTATTGAGGACATCCAGAGGGACCTCCGGGTACCCCACCTCATCCAGCGCTCTCCTGAGAGGAAACCTATCCCCCTAACGGCATTGGTCATTGTGATGAGAAGGCCTATTGCCGAGGCTGATACACCGATGCCGCCCATGTGGCCAGGGAGGATCGCCATGTAGATACCCAGAACGATTGAGTAGGGGAGAATATTGACATAAGCAAGAGCGATGGGGCTGAGGGAGCTGAGCCCCTTCCAGATGCCCTCAGTCACAGTTCTAAGGGCAACTTTGCTGCTCAGTCTGGTCGAGATCAGGAACACGCTGGGAATGATGAGGGTGGAGATGAGGACGAACATGGCGGGGAAGCCATATCTATCTGAGACGAACCCACCGAGAATAGGGCCAACTACGAAGCCTGATATCCATGAGACATTGTAGCGTACCACTGATTTTGTGAACTCATCAGGGGGAGACAGATCTGCACTTAGCGTGCTCGCCGTGACCCAAAAGGAGGCGGAGGCAACGCCGAGGAGGACCCTCAAAGCGAAGAGCTGGGAAACCATACTCGTGAGGCTTAGGAGGACGGGCGCTAAGACCCCGAACGCGGTGAACACAAGGAAGAGACGGATCTTTTCGAAGCGATCAAGCATTAAGCCCACGAGGAGGGTCATGGCTGTATAGACAATGGATCCAATAGATCCTAGGAGGCCAAGCTCAACGTAAGTGGCTCCGATGCTTTCAGCAAAGACGGGGAGGAGAAATGTGATTGTGCCGTAGGCGGTCGAAATAAGGAAGATAGTGATATAAAGGGATTTGAGTAGTTCCCTCCTTTCCGTCACGGAGAGTTTGCTCACCTTTTTCACCTAGAGCCTAAAAAAAGAGTTTCTCAGCCGTCAGAGGGACTTCAATGACCATGTAGGTCTTCAGATCCCTGGTGATGTGCAAGATAGATGGGGAGAACCCCCTCACAGTATCTCTCCTAACGTAGCTCTCGGCAACTAAGGCCACCTTCTTGTAGAGGTTTACGAGTAAAGCGCCGGCTACGATCCGCCCTATCTGGGAGCAGACCTTGATGCCATGGCTAAAGAGCTTCAGAGTATGAGTGACCCTTGTAGCTATTAGGGGGACTATCAAGGAGAGTCGACCATCCAGGGAGTTCACCTTCGTCTGGCGCTGCGTTGACACCCCGATATAGCCTCCACCCGTTAGAACCCCCGTGCCCATGTGGACAATCATTCTGGCGTCCTCGAATATATCCTTGTTATCCGGGAGTTGCAACTGAACCCCCTGAGGCATGTATCCAATCTGATAGGTGACCATGATCACCCTCAGCCCGTTCCCCTCAAAGAACCGGAGAGACTCCAGATCGCAGTAATCTCTGGTAGATACGATGAGGACGGTGTTTATCCCCCGCTCCTTGGTCTCCTCAAGGGTTATTGTGAGCGTCTCCTTCAGGTTCTCCTTCCGGCTAATAAAGTTCAAAGCTGCTCTCCTGGTGCTTATATTTCTCTCTCCAATCGCTCAGGATTTTGTTCCGTGTAAACAAAAGCATTACGATGCCTCAGTCAGCCAGCCCTAGGCTTCGGGCTTCCCCACGATAGGGATATCTTCCTCACAGTTGAGGCAACGGTTCTCCGCGTTTAGGTGCCAGCCAGAGATGCTGTAACCCCTCCGCTCGATAACCTTCTCCCCGCATCCATGGCAGAAGGTGTCACCATACTCATCGAGGGAGACGTTCCCGACATAGACGTACCTTAGCCCCTCATCCAGTGCGATTTCCCTGGCCTTGTAGAGGGTCTCAATAGGGGTCGAGGGGAGGTGCCTGAACTCGTGGTGGGGGAAGAATCTGCTGAGATGGAGGGGGATATCGGGACCTAGCTCAGTGACTATGAACCTTGCCATGGCCTGGGTCTCGTCCTTGTCATCGTTTGTCCCTGGAATGACGAGAAAGGTCACCTCTACATGGACACCGTTATGCTTCAATTCTACCGTGGCGTCCAAGACATCTTGGAGGTTCCCAGCGCAGTATTTCCTGTAGAAGGAGGCGTTGAATGCTTTCCAGTCGACGTTTGCGGCGTCAATGATATCGACCACCTTGGCGAGGGCCTCCCGGGAGATATAGCCGTTAGTGACAAGGACGTTCTTGATATCTTTCTCCCGGGCGCTACGGGCGACGTCTTCAATGTAGTCTAGGTTAATGACGGGCTCGTTGTAGGTGTAAGCAATGCTGGCGCACTCCTGCCTCAGGGCCATCGCGACCACCTCTCGGGGAGAGGTGTAGCACGTTGTGATTTCACCGGGTTTCGATGCCGAAATGTGCCAATTCTGACACCAAGGACATGTGAAGTTGCAGCCAACGCTACTTATGGAGAATGATTTGCTCCCGGGGAGGAAATGGGCGAGAGGTTTCTTCTCAATAGGGTCGATAGCTATGGAAGAGAGCTGGCCGTAAGTGAGACTCATAAGACGTCCCTTCTGGTTCTCCTTGACGTTGCAGAACCCGCGTTTCCCAACTTGGATAACGCACTTATGGGGACAGATGGTACACCTGATGGCGTTTTCACTAAAGGTCTCATAGAACCTTGATTCCTTTTCCATGAGCATCGTGACCGATAATGTACACCCCCGATAAATTGTTTCCCCCTATGACTTAGCGGACCTTTAAGCACACGCGGGATATCATATAGGTTGACGGGTTACTCCATCGTGACTTTCCAACCCTTGTTATTTGTAATAATTCGAGACGATATTGCCTGTGATTAAAATTACTAAGGTGCGGATCTTTATGAAAACACTAAATCAGGAAAGATGAACAGCTTAGTAAGTCTTGTATACCATTCACACCGTAATCAGCTGGATGTGGAGATTTAGCCGCCCCGACGCTGCAAGGGCACTTGATGACGCGAGAGTCCGAAGAAGCCTACCCAGGTACGTCGATGTAGTGAAAAACGGAAAGCATGCAAAATTTCTCCTAAATACAATGATGAACGTCGATTTCTCACCACAAGATGCCACCGAGAGACTCTGGGAGTTCCATGAAAATCTACTGGAAACATATCCTCATATCGAAAAGAAGGCTGACGGCGGACAGTATCCAAATCAGTTGAGAGGGGAGAGATCGTTCTTGGACCTCAAAATAGAGCTTGGGAAGCGTATCATGAAGGGCTGCCATTTCTGTGAGAAGAGATGCAATACTGACCGCTTCTCCGGAGAGAAGGGTGAATGCTCGGCTGGAACAACATTCAGCCTCTCTAGCTGCTTTCCCCACTTGGGGGAGGAGCCCGAACTCGTCCCGTCAGGGACCGTTTTCACCCTGGGCTGCACAATCCAGTGCATCCACTGCCAGAACTGGGGCTTAAGCCAGTGGCAGGAACATGGGACCCCCATGGGTCCGAGGGGAATGGCGTTACTAATAGAGAGGCTGAGAGAGCAAGGGTGCAGGAACATCAATATGGTGGGCGGGGACCCCACGCCTTACTGTTGGCTCTGGCTTCGGACCATGGCCCACGTCGACGCCAGCATCGCTACAGTCTGGAATAGCAATAGCTACTACAGTAGGGAGACTAGCCTACTTCTCGCCGGATTCATCGATCTCTACCTCCTTGACTTTAAGTACGGGAACGATTCCTGTGCCGCCGAGATCTCCAGGGCCCCGGGATACTGGGAGGCATGTACCCGGAACCATCTTATGGCCGACAGGTATGGCGAGGTGATCATCCGGGTGCTGGTGCTCCCGGGACACAATAAATGCTGCACCAAGCCCATCTTGGAGTGGATTGCGGGAAACCTAGGCCCATGGACAAGGGTTAATCTAATGTTCCAATATCGGTCAGAATGGAGAGCCAGAGAACACAAAGAACTTGGAAGGAGATTAAATAGACAGGAGACAGACGAGGCATTACTGATCGCTCGGGAAGTTGGGTTGATGAACCTCGTGTCAGGGTGATGGGACTTCCACGAAAGTCTGTTAGTGACAAGAAACGACGATCTTAATCAAGTGATCAATTGGAATGGCATTGTCTCAGCGCGTGTGCTGTCACCTCGATCTGAACAAACAGTGCCACAACGCGTACTAAGGGGAGGGATCATCATCGCTTTTGGATCAAATTACCTGTTTTTCCTCAACCTAGACACGGTCAAGAACGTGACCATGGACATCACAATGGTTAGCGGGAAAATAGTGTAGAGCCTGAAGAGTGAATCGTGAGGGTAGCGTGGAGGGAAGCCTCAATCAGCCTACCTCCGGGATATCACGTTGACGTCATCGAAGACGATTTCCGGACCTATGAGGCCCTGAAGGGGGATGGTCTCCTTTGCCACCTCGACGCATTTGCTGAGGAGGTCAAAAGTGTTCCCCGAGATCATGAGACCGTGGACGGCACCAGCCATCTCCCCTTCCTCGATGAGGATCGCAGGGTTCCCTACGACGCTAAAGTCACCGGACTCAGGGTTGGAACTATGGGCCCCTTGAACGTTTCTGATAAGATAACCGTGGTCTATCTCGGAGACGATGTCTCGGATATCTCTCTTCCCGGGCTCCACCACGGTGTTGGTGCTCCCAATCTCCACTAGTCCTTGGCGCATTCTTCTCCTAGAATTCCCGGTGCTTTCCTCTCCCGTCTTATTCCCCCAGTATGTGTCCCAGAGGAACGATTTGAGGACCCCCTCTTTGATAATGGTGGTCCTCCTGCGGGGGACTCCCTCGTCATCCGCGAGAGAACTGTTTATTCCCGTGGGAATGGTCCCATCGTCAACTATAGTCAAGTTATCAGCGGCTATGGTTTCCCCTATCCTCCTGTTGAGCTTTGATTTCCCCCTAGCGACATTGTCCCCTCTCACAGCTTGGAAAAGGGTGTAACTGAGGATCTGGCTGTAGGCCCAAGGATGCATTACCACAGTGTGCTTCCCAGACTTTCCATCGACGGTATTCTTACACACCCTGAGGAGGCTGGCAATATCGTCTACAGCCGATTTGAGGTCTAGATCTATATGTCTCTTGACATCAACTGAGAAGACCATAGGGGTCACCCCCTGCTCAATCTGAGCTATTGCGCCGAGGTATGCATAGGCGATATTTCCCCTCTCCGAATGTGATATTCCACGGCTGTTGGCCAATGCAGTGTGATAGAGACTGATCCCCGACCCGCCGTAGGCCACAATCAGGCCCTCCTCTGCCTCCGTCGCCCTCCTCCTAAAGTCCTCGGCTATCTCTACGGCTTTCGAAGGTTCACACCTTGCGATGTCTTCATTCCATAAACCATTGATTGTAGGATAATCCTTTGGCTCCGGGAGGGCAACCCAGTCGGGGTCCTCGGTAGTGACCTTTGCGCTAGCCAAGGCCATTGCAAGGGCCTCGTCCGCCGCCTCCGTTGTAGGGATGTTGGTGAAGGCCGAGCCCATCCTCTTACCAATATAGAGCCTGATTGCGATGCCGTCTGAGAGCCTTTTCTCGACTCCGCTGATCTCCCCGCTCTTGACAATGACGTCGATCTCCGAGGTGGACCTTGAGAGCACCTCTACGTCGGAGGCTCCCAGCCGTTGCCCTTTCGAGACAATGTATCCGCTTAGCTCCAGTAGCTTCTTCTCGTCCATGTTAGTCTCCTCCTATCTTTGTCCCCCGAAAGTTATTCCACCCTCCATGAACCTGGTGGTAGGGCCTCCGTCCGAGATGAAGGCTTCCTGCCCTTTCCCACATCGGCCCGCTCCGAAAGTGATCTCGTCATCAGAGATGCCCTGGATCTGGAAAAGGGAGTCTGTGGCTATCCCTGAGATAGATAGGTCTGTCACGGGTAACCCGATCTCCCCTTCTACAATCTCGTAGGCCTCTTGGATCCCCACTTGGAAGCTGGCGTTCAGCTGGGCCTGGCCACCCCGCATGTCGAGGCAGTAGTACCCGAACTCGATGCCATCGAAGAGCTCGTCATTGGACCAGTCTCCAGTTTCAAAGAATGTACTTCTCATTCGGATGATAGGAGGGTGGAGATAGTTCTCGGCCCTGGCGTTCCCCGAGGCTTGGAGTCCAAGCTTCGAGGCGTACTCCCTATTGGTGAGTAGCCCCGTGAGGACGGAGTCCTTTATGAGCTCCACCCTGCTCGTGGGAACCCCCTCATCGTCGAAGCGGGTGGTTCCAACATTCCCTGGGAGGGTGCCGTCGTCG
Source organism: Candidatus Bathyarchaeota archaeon (assembly GCA_030739585.1). Classification (NCBI taxonomy): domain Archaea; kingdom Thermoproteati; phylum Candidatus Bathyarchaeota; species Candidatus Bathyarchaeota archaeon. The sequence goes on along the minus strand of JASLYX010000009.1, from coordinate 33,035 downwards.
ATCATGGTGACTCCTTCAGATGCGACGACTTTCCCAATTTTCCCGTTGAAAGTGCTGTTCACCGTGAGATCAGCCTCGGCCAGGTGGCCCAGAGCCTCATGGGCAAGGGTTCCCACCACCCTAGGCCCAATCACGCAGGGAAAACTACCGGCCTTAGGGGACACGCCTCCTAGCTGGAGCTTCACCTTTCTCGCTACCTCCTCCCCCATGAACTCGGGGGTCGCAAAATCATCCATGTACTCCCACCCTTGGGTGGTGGATGCCTCCTCATGCCTCGCGGAGCTCAAGCTGTCCCCTTCTTTTCCCGTCACCCACGGATAGCTCCACACCAACATTATGTCAGACTGGATTCTCGTCCCGTCCGACGTGGAGAGGTACTTCTTCCCCGAGGCGGATCTAACTTTGACGGTGACCGCCGTAATCCGGGGATCATAACCCTTGATCACCTTAGTCATAGACTCTAAATAGTTAATCTTCTCCTCGATGGGGACATGCCTGGGGTCCCTCGCCACCTTTATCTCATCTACGTCACGCACCGCCTTTATATCTGAGAGCACTATGGCTTCCCTGCGCGACGCAGCCGCCGCCTTCGCCATTCTATAAGCATTATCGACTGCGCCTTCAAGGGCGCTAAGGTCCCCCGTAGATACAAACCCCCACGCCCCGTCCATAAGCACCCGCACCGCGACGCCCTGCTCTATCCTCTGGGTGAGAGCGGTGACCCGGAAGTCGTCCATCTGAATATACTCGACGAACCCCGACTCCCCTCTCAACTCTACGTAGGCTGCCCCTAAGTCCCGGCCTCTTTCTAAAGCCTTCTCCAACAGATCAAACAGTGAAAGTCACCCGATATGCAAAAGATAGTTCAACTCCCTTTAATTCTATTGAGTCTGGTGGATTCGCAAGGGCTACGTGTGTGGACATTTACATTCAAGGCTAAATCTGCTATTCGTACTAGAAAGTTGGAACCTCTGGATATCTGACCCTACACTTTAGGAACTAGGTTTTTCGGGTGTTTGAGATGCCAATCTGTCTTGGATTGATACTTCCGGGCTACAGCGATTATCGTATTTTCCTTGTATGGTCTCCCCATAAACTGGATCCCCGTGGGTAGCACCATCGAGGTGAACCCATTCGGGATGGAGATAGATGGAAGACCTGCCCCGTTCCCGACCGCCCCCATAGTGTCCCGGACGGTTCCCGGTGCGGCCTTTCTGAACTTTTGACTTATTGGGGACGCCGGTGAGTTCCTAGAGGGGGCTACTACTGCATCAAAGGGCTCCATGGCTTCGTTGACTATTTCACAGATAACACCTCTCAGCCTTAATGCCTTTAGATAGTCCTTGGCTAGCACCGTTGTCCTAGCGTACGGGCCATAATGGCACTCTGGGGCGGTCAACTCTCCTGCCAAGCCGTTTTCAGTGAAATCTTCAAAGGCGCTTGCTGCCTCCCCATTCAATATGGTCCGCGTGACCGCCTCATATGGGAGGTCAGGTAACTCAATATTCTCGATGCTCGCGAAACCCTCAAGGACTCTGAGGGAGCTCTCGAAGTTTTCTTTGACGGCCTCATCGCAACTCTCAAGGGCCCCTTGGAGAATAGCGAGCTTAAAATGGGATCCAGAGTCAACGTCATCATAGTCATATTTGATGTCAGCGGCGGTCTGGTCTTTGGGGTCTGGTCCCGCAATGGCTTCTAAAACGATACCACAGTCGTCCGCGGTCAGGCAGAGGGGCCCGAGTTTATCAAGGGTCCAGCTTAGTGCCATGGCTCCAAATCGGCTCACCCGCCCATATGTAGGTCGGAGACCTGCAACTCCGCAGTTATTAGCCGGACTGAGGATTGAGCCCCAGGTCTCGGAGCCGATCGCGAAGGGCACCAAACCTGCCGCCACTGCCGCCCCTGAACCGCTTGAGGACCCTCCTGTCCACATATCTGGATCCCATGGATTCCGCCCGGGACCTGTGAAAGAGGCGTTTGGTTGGTGGTAACCCATGCCTCCAGCGATCTCCACCATCGCCAGTTTTGAGGCCAATACTGCACCGGCATCATCCAGCTTCATGATAATGCTGGCATCATAGTCAAACGTCCGGTTCCTGAAAGGGGCGGCACCCCAAGAGGTAGGTATTCCACCGGAGGTGGCCAGGAGGTCCTTGGCGCCGTAGGGTATACCGTGGAGGGGTCCCCTGTAGTTTCCCTCTCGAATCTCAGTCTCGGCTCTCTCAGCCTGCTCCATCGCTCTCTCCTTTGTGACGGTGACAATGGCGTTGTACCTCGGCCCGAGGGTCTCCAACCGCTCTATGAACTTCCCTGTGAGCTCGATGGGTGATACGGATCCGTCTCGGATGAAGGAGCCGAGTTCCCGGATCGACTTGTAGATTGGGTTCGGCGTTCTTTATGCCCCCTTCAGGAAGGGCTTAAAGATGAAGAAGGGTTCGTTGTTATTTCCCAGCTTTACGGATCTTAGGGCTTCAGCGTCCTTTGTGATGCCTTCCACCCCTTTCAGGACCTCCTCTAGCTCCTCTGCGCTTAGCAGATTCTCGTATCGTTCTTTCACCATTCGGAACAGAAAATCTGCTTCTTTTTGATTCTCATTAACCATGGGTAGGTCTTACTCTGGAAGGCATTATAATTTAGGCTCAAACCCCCTCCCTTTCTCTCTCTTACTCTTTAAACACACAAAAACACGAAAAAAACACACACCGCCGGTTGCATACCTTATACACACAGTGTTGAAAGAATCCGCTCCAGATGTCCACAACTGTATGCATGGATGTAAGCAGATCTACGGTTAGGATTGACTTCTTGTCTCAAAATCTCCACTGGATTCGAAGCTTAACAAGCTTATGAGATCAGCTGTATTCACAAAAGATGAATTTAGGCTAGTGGTGCAGAACCGGGAAGTCCCGTAACGCCCCTTGAATTCTCTCTTGAGTCAAATAGATGAGAGAACGGTATCGGGAATGGCCTCAATATATCGGCGATGAGAGAAGATATTGCTAATGCGATGAGACATTTGAAGATATGCCTGAGGAGGAAATAAAAGTGGAGAAGACTCAGTACATGCGTTCTCTTGGGCTAACGATATATTCGCGAAGAGGAGGGTTCTTACCGCCCCTTGTAAATATCAAGGACTTGATTAAGGGAGGTCAGAATATAGGTAAGATGTGGACCTTCTTTGACGACGTTGTTGAGAAGAAAAAGTCCCCAGTAGATGGGATGATTGTAGGTTACTACTGTGGTGTTCTTTGTATCGGTTCAGGTCAATGGCGAATATTTGAGTTATTCGCGTCCACGGGGTACCGTTAATAGCCTTTTTTCAAATGCTCAGAATCATCCAATTTTTCTCAATAAGTCTTGAATGGAATATTTTCCGGGTTTCTCTCCATTTATAGCCATTTTATGCGCCACCCTGCAGACTATTTCATTATAGGGTGTTTCAATGTTTAGCATCTTACCTAAATCAACAACATCCCCGTTAATTTGCCAGACTTCAATGTTTCCCGTTTCTCTAACAAGACTTTGCCAAGATGAAACTATCGTACTATTTTCTAGGAATATTTTATTCCGAATTATTTCGCCCCGCTCTTTTCCCGCCCTATATTTAAACAAATCAAGGTCTTCCCACTTTATCCCAACTCTGCTCCAGACCTGTTTAGCCTCATATCTTAAACTTCTTTGGAAACTATCTTGGTCCCCTTTCCCATCAGTTATCGCTAGGAGGGCGTGCCCTAGGCTCTGGAGACACTTAGCCCCTTTTGTCATCATAACTTCCTTATTCAAGCCCCCTGCAAAACCCGAGTCCTTCAGAGACTCGGCAACTTTTTTTGCGATGCAATCTATACCACGTGGGTAGGCTCCTACCTCTACAAAGCATCTACCATTATTTACGCTGTCGTAAACTATTCCTGGCTTTAGGAAAATACCTGCCATGGATATTACTCCCCCATAAATATTGGTGAACACTCTCTGTGCAAGAGGCTCAGTGCTTATCCCATTCTGGAAACAGAAAACTGGTATATCTCTACCAGCGCTTGCTCGCAATTGTCCTAAACTTCTTAGCACATGTTGTGATTTCATGGTTAGAAATATTACATCATCATCTTTGAAAGATTTTATTCTTGATATATTGTTATATGCAGGGATATCTAGTATATACTTATCATCAGGAGTATTCAATTCTAATCCATTTTTATTTATTATATTCGCATGATGAGTATTAGCTATCAATAATACATCATTATTTGCCTTATACATATGTCCTCCAATAATGCTACCCACTGCACCTGCACCATATATTATGAAACGCATATCACAAGAAAATGCCTTTTTTAAAATATAACGCTTATGAGAATGGGATTAGTAAGAAAAGGAATGCGGTGATCAGCTCAATTTTAGTGGTAATTTTTTCCATAGTACCTCTTTTTTCTTTCGAGTATACTGAAATATATATCCAGTCCCCCTCAACCTGTTTTACAATTCATATACCGAATGATTGAATTTTGTTGCACTCGCGCGCGGATATTATGCATTTTTACGAGAATGTCTTAGAATATTCTTTATCTATTTCCGGAACCTTCGTGAATTCCTTATTCTGTTTTCCTCTTCTCCTTCTCTAACCATACAAAAACACGAAAAACACGCGTATACACATACGCACAGTTTAACACTTAGACATGGGGTATGCCATGTCTTCTTTGTATAGCGCTTTTTTGAGAACAGGACATTCATCACAATAAACTGCAACCGCTACCCAGTTTTCATTTCCAACAACTCGTGCTGGATGTTCAGTGTCTGGGGGAATCAGAAAACATGTGCCCTCCTCCAACAAGTAATCTTTACCATCTAGTTGAAAAAGCGCTTTCCCTTTTATAGTGTATACCATTTCTTCTCCCAGGTGAACATGGGATGTACCCGTGGCTCCAGGTGGCACGTCAATATACGCCATCTTGAGATAATTATTGCCAGTGGTTTTGGGAGAAAAGAATACTCGCCTGAAGATTTGACCAAAATGCTCTTCTTTAAGACCATTGATTCGTTTGATTTTTGGTTTATTTTTCTGAACCATTTAGATCAACTTTGGGTCAGCCATCTTACATTAATAAAATACGTGCATGAATGGGTTCTTTCGGTGCGTATGTTATTCTAATAAGCTGAAAAACGAGACTCAGGAGAACTGGAGCATACGCGCGGGGTTTTTCTCAAGGATAACGCGAATTTGCTTATCTGATACATCTTTCATGCGCATGAGGGGAACAACAGTTGTCAAGATATGGTCATAGCCGGGACCACCATACTGACGTAGATCGGTCTTATTGAAAACATCGTGAGAGATGAGGATTTGCTCCAGATACCCTTGGTCGATGAGATACTTGATACAATCTATCCGTTTCCAATCAGAGAGCCCATAAATTGTTTTATTGGGGAGCATAATTGGATTTTGGGTGTTACCGAAGCTATCGTACTCGATGAAGCACCCAGTGTCGGCCAGCTCTGATGTGAGGTCAAAGTCGTTTCCATGACGGTTCTCCACGTGGCTCATAACGGTATTGTTGATGTCACCGCCGTTATCGTTTAGCAACTCGATAATCTCGATGGGGGCAGCCTGGCTATGCCCAGGGTGAATATTCACAGGTACTCCGGTCTTTTGTTGGGTCAGTGCAACTGCTCCCAGCACTTTGATTTCGGTTTCTTTTAGGGGATAAGAGCACCCGATCTCTCCAAGTATCCCGGCTTTTATCCCTGTGCCCCCCACACCAACGGTAATATCGCGCACAATTTCCTCGACTATCTCGTCCTCTGTTTTGCTATGAAGCTCTGATGGATGACTTTGTCCAATGTAATATCCGGCCCCCATTACGATGTTGACGTCGGTTGCTCGAGATATGCGTGCTAATCCCTTCGGGTTACGATGTAACCCTATATTCCCAACATCAACAACTGTTCCTCCGCCCCCTTTCTTGAAACGATCCAGCTCAATGATGGCCCGCTCTTCATTCAATAGTTTCAGATTATCAAGACACCTGTTTTGATTTCTCTTGATCCATTCGAGATTCTCGATAGAAACCCTTGCATGGCTGAGTAACTTCTGGCTAGCTATCTCCGGCTCAGTAAACAAGAAGCTAGCATCGCATAGTATATGCTCGTGCGTTAGGGCGATACCTGTATCCTCGGCGTCTATCGTGCCCAATACTGTCTGGATCTTTCTTGATGATTTCTGTCTTGACATATTCTTACCTTGAAATTCTTATGATAAAAACTATTTGAAACAAGATCGGCTCTGTTTTTTTCGCGTAGCGCGTGTGCCCGAGTCGGCCATCGATGGGGAAAGAATTTATGCACCATGTCTTCTGGCCTCCAAGGCATGTACGCAGGTGTTTCCTAGAACCGCTTTACAATTATCTCTCCGCCCTTAATGACCATGCCGATCCTATCTTCCACTTGAAGCATGGAGATGTCCCTAAGGGGATCACCATTGATAACGACAAAATCGGCCAGCTTGCTCGACTCCAGGGTGCCTGTTGAGTCTTCCATCATCATGGCCTCGGATGACACCTTAGTTGCTGAGACTATGGCCTCCATAGGGGACAGCCCCCCCTCTACGAGCCTCTGGAGGTCCAGCGCGTTCATCCCCATGGCGCGACCGCCTAGGCTGTCTCCTCCGCTGAAATCGGTGCCTGAGGCGATCTTCACGCCATATTCATGGGCGATGCGTAGAGACTCATTCTGCCAACTGTTGAAGAGTTTCTTTTCCTCGTCGATATGCCCTGCGAAATCCGGCCCCTCGATAACCACGGCTAGGGTCGGTGAGTATATCTTGTCTTCCTTTAGCATCAGCTTGGCACACTCCTCGTCAAACTCGCGGGCGTGTTCGAAGGTGTCCACTCCGGCCCTAAGGCCGGTCATGATGGATTCTTTTCCTTGGCAGTGAGAGGCGACTGTAGAATAGGCCCTATGGGCCTCATCGCAGATGGCCTTAACCTCATCATATGAGAAGCTTGGCATACACTTGGGGAATATCCGGCTCTCGCCCCATAGTCCGCTGGCTATCTTAATGAAGTCTGCGCCCTCCCTGAACCGTGTCCTCACCAGTCTGAGGCACTCTGGCACACCGTTAGGATGCTCTCTACCCAAGGCCTCTGCTTGTTCCACGGGCATAGGATCTCTTCCGACATGTCCGTAGGTGTTACTTATGCTCCCCCCTGCCGCCATAATCCTAGGGCCTGGGGTGGTCCCCTCTTCGATGGCCCTCTTTAGGCCTATGGCGATGTTGCTGCCGCAGTCTTTGGCTCCGGTGTATCCCATGTATAGCATGGCTTTGGCATCGTTAGCTGCCCTGAATGCTCTCCACAACTCTCCCATGCGCCCCCTTCCTGGATAGCCCATTCCCGAGCTCGCTGGTCTGCCTCCGCTAAAGTGGAGGTGGGCGTCAATGAGGCCCGGTATCATGGTTCTACCATCCAAGTTTAGGGTCTTCACGTTATTCGGAACCTCAACCTCCCCTCTTCCGCCTACCGCCGTTATTTTTGACTCGTTTACGAGCAGCGTGACGTTCTCGAGTGGATTTCCCCCATTTCCGTCTATCAGAGTAAAGTTTGAAAAAGCAATTTCCCTGTTTTTCATGTCGCCCGACAATACTTTTCGGCTTTGAGTTAATATGTAATATCACGCGTGGTCTTAACAACTGGAGGATCATTAACCGTTGTAGGGCCCCGTGGATAAAAAAAGGAGCCCATAATTCTGCGGACCCGTGCGCGATCGTGCCTTATTTTTTCTTCCTGATTATTACCTCGGTTCTTCCTTCACGGGCAATTTTCCTGCCGACGGAGCGGAGTACGTCGAGGTCCTGGTTAATCTCACCGAAAATATAGCTGGGCAGAACACCGTATTCTGGTCCTGAAAAGACAGATTTACCGTATGTTATGAAGAGCCCGGGGCTTATAGGGTGAAAGCTCAGCTCCCCCCGGCAACCATAGATATGGGGGTTCTCGCCGTAGTCTGGATACATAGGATCCGGCCAGAGCCCAGCCTTCCTAGTTGCCTGCCTCAGGCGGGAGCCGTGGACCTGGAGTCCACTTCCCGACCACTGCTGGTGGGAGATTGGCTCCTCTAGGGGTAGAACGTCCAACAGCATAGCGCAGGTTCTCGGCGCCTTGTTGTCGAGAAGATCCGCTACGAGGGTGATCCCGTTTATCTCCAGCTCGAGCTGTATCCCTGAGGGGTGTTCCTTTCTCTCGGGTATAGTATCTTTCAGATAATCCATGTTTGCACCTCATCAAGATCTTCTTTAATGTAATATAGAACTATTCTGTTTGGATTAGTTTATTTTTTTTATTTGATATTTATCATGTTAGGATGGACTCCGGATCTTGGAATGCATATCTTTCTGAGCTGGCTGGTAGCCTGGTTTTTTTTTAAATCTTCAGCTCCTGTTTCCAAGGATACAAATACCGTAAAAACGTTGTTTGAGTCACAATGAAAAATCTAGTCAAGGAAAAACTCCGAAGAGGAGGAAACGCCTTGGGGACCTTTGTGGAGCTCGGGCACCCAGACGTGACCGAGATCCTCAGCCACAGCGGGCTTGACTATTTGCTGATCGATGGGGAGCACAGTCCCATGGGATTTGAGACCATGGAGCGCATGATTCGGGCCATGATGGGTACTGACTGCACGCCAATCGTGCGGCCTCAATGGAACGACCCTGTCATCATCAAGCGTATCTTAGATTTGGGGGCACACGGTATCGTCGTGCCTTGGGTGAACAACGAGGATGAGGCAAGGGCGGCGGTGAGCGCGGCGAGGTATCCCCCGGAGGGTATTAGGGGCTGGGGCCCGAGAACCGCTGCGAGATGGGATCCAGATTATAGGGAGACCGCCAACGAAGAAGTGCTCGTGGCCGTCCAGATTGAGACGGAGGAGGCTCTCAATAACTTTGATGCCATTATTGGAGTTGACGGGGTCGACGCCTGCTATATCGGTCCCTGGGATTTGAGTAACAATCTCGGGTTCAGCGTCCCTCCAGACTACGAAAATAAGGTGTTCACCGATGCCGTTGAGCAGGTGCTTAAAGTGGCCACTGATCACGGAAAGCCCGCCGGTATGTGGTGTAACCTTGACAGCGTAGTATGGGCTGTAAAGAAGGGTTTCAGGTTTAACACCGTCATCAACGCTGATCTGATGCTTGCGTATGGCGCTGCCGAAGCTGTGAAAAGAGGAAGGGAAGCAGGGTAACCTCGGTCTCGGTAGTGGGGTTCCACCCCGTCGCCTGGCAGAAATTCACGTTTGGTCAATCCCTAGCTTAGTGAGGATAGTTTGTGCACTCTATAACTTCGTCCACGCGCGAGCAATGACTTGACCCCTCCCTATTTTCTTTTAAAATAAACTTTAGTACCCTATTTTTTTTGTGCCCAAGTCTCAAAATAAGACCGCGAGGATGATCGTCATGATTTGTGCAAGCGGCTGCTTGACTTTCCTTGTTGCGTGTTGATACACATGGAAAAAAGATGAGTGAATACTCCATCGTTATCTCGCTTTCAGGTTACTCCGTGCTGAGAAACAGCATTTAAGGGTCCATATGCCCCTTTATGAGCAACACGCCTCAAACGATCATGTCCTCTGGAGTTGACCTGTTGAAGATAATATTCCTCGGAACTGGAGGCACAATGCCCACTCAGCGAAGAGGGGTATCCGCAATTGCGCTAAAGAGGAACCGGGAGCTTATCCTCTTTGACTGTGGCGAAGGAACCCAGCGTCGCATGTTAGAGGCAGGTCTTGGGTTCCGAAGACCAACTAAAGTCTTCATCAGCCACCTCCATGGGGACCATGTTCTGGGCCTCCCTGGCTTACTCCAGTCCATGACCCTTCTCAACCGGGAGAAGCCACTAGAGGTCTATGGTCCAACGGGCCTAAAGAATTTTATTAGAGCCTTCAGCGAAACCCTAGGTGGTCCCGGATTTCCAGTTAAGTTATACGAGATCGTCTCTGAGGGGGTCGTCTACCAAGGATACGAGTACTCTATGGCAGCAGTGGAGGCGGACCACGAACCTCCCAGCTGGTCCTATATCCTCAAGGAACACCCTAAGCCTGGGAGGTTCCATCCAGAAAAGGCAGAGGCTCTCGATGTGCCGAAAGGGACCCTATGGAAGCGGCTTCAGCAGGGGGAGGATGTGGTACTCGAGGATGGGAGATCCATAAAATCTTTGGAGATTGTCGACCCGCCTAGATTGGGACTCAAGGTCACTTACAGCGGAGACACAAGGCCCAGTGAGAAGCTTGCTATGGCTGCCGAAGGATCTGATCTCCTCATCCACGAGGCCACTTTTGACGACACGCTAACAGAGAGGGCTGGGATATACAGGCACTCCACAGCCGCCCAGGCCGCAGAGATCGCTGTCAAAGCAAATGTGAAAAAGCTGATTCTCACCCATATCAGCTCCAGATACCCCGAACCTTTTCACCTCCTAGAGGCGGCGAAGGCGATATTCTCTGAGACAACAATCGCTGAGGATCTCTATGAGATAGAGTTGTCTTGATGCTATCACTTCAAATCTTCAAGGAGCCGGATGCTCTCTGAAATGGCATTGTGGGACTCTATGGTGACCCAGCCGTCGAAGTGTGACTCTCTGAGGGCCTCCATAACCTTGCCCCAGTCGACGGTACCTTCGCCTATCCGGAGGTGGGTATCCCTATCTCCTTGGTTGTCGCTCGCGTGGACGTGGGCTATCCTGTCCCCGAATCTCCTGATGAACTCTAGCTCTTCGCCCCTGATATGAGCGTGGGCGATGTCGAGGACCATAGGCGGCTCAAACCCAACTTGGTTGAAGAAGCGCCTGAAATCTTCCACTGACTTCATTAGGAAGGGGAAGGGCTCCGGGAGATTTTCTATCATGGCCCTTACCCCCAGGGTTTTGGCATATTCTACGAGGCGCCTAACTGATTCAATGTTGATACTCCAGGCCGTTCCCTTGGGGAGTGCCCATTCTAGAGCTGTAGTATTCCCAGGGTGAAAGATCCATCTGTCTGCTCCCAGATCCGAAGCATACTTGATGGAGGACTCTAGGCGTCCTAGGATGGTCTCCCGTACATACGGGTCATTCGCCCCTATATTGACATCCGTATAAGGAGAGTGAACCGCATATTCCAAGCCGTGGGCCTCTTTGATCTCTAGGAACGCCTCGACCCGGGAGCGGGACAGCGCGTGGGGCCCGGTGTCCATTAACTCGATGAACTTGGTTGGAGCCCTTAGGATAAGTGGCATTACCTCCTCTAGCGGCTTGTTTAGACAGAAAAGAGTGGATACAGCGATCTCCATGGATAACTTGTAGAGGTGATGGTTCCCTTTGAAGGTTAGCCTCTGTTGATCAGAATGGTTAACTCTTTTATTTCATCCTACTACCAAAATCGATTAGAGTCGTGACAACTTGATTGAGCTGAACCAAGGGGGCCTACTGAGTCGAGGCCATTGACTGGAATCCCCTCAATTTCCTCTGATATCTCACCTATCGGGGCTCCACATACAACTCGATCATCATCTTGGACGAGAAGACCACCCTCGTCGATATGGTGAAGAAAAAGTTCTTCTCAGATATGTTGGAATATTCAGTGAGATCGTGGACCCTGCAAGATTAACTACCTAGTCTCCTACCACACGGAACCAGATCACACGGGATGCATCGTAAAGCTCCTTAGGTTCACAAAAAATGCAGAGATCGTTGCCTGAGATTTGGGTGTGAAAAACCTTCGAAGATACCATAGGGATGATCTAGAGATATCACCTCTATAATGGACACATCCTTGATAAGCCGGGGCACAGGGGCCCTCAGGTTAACAGCGGTCCCCTGAGTCACTGGCCTGGCTCGATGGTCAACTGAATCCCTGAGAACAAGGTGCTTTTTTCCATCTATTCACTTTAGCAACACATCTCCTCCTTAGAGAGGTTCTCTAACGAGGCTAAACCGGATGTACTGATGAACGAGACGCGCATTCATTACGTCCATATGTTCATGTATCTTTCAAATAGCGTTGGTAGGCCTCTTAAGACGTTAGGAGCCTTGGAGATCGATGTAATAGGTCCCAGCCATGGTATCCTTTGGATGAGTATTATCTGGAAAGTCATGGAGAACTACCTTGGATGCATCGCGGGGAGGCACTTCAAAAGGTGATCATCGTTTATGACACTATGTGGAATTGTACCCCCGCAATTGCTAGGGACACCTTGGTGAAGACTTGGTTGAAGGCGGCATTGAGGTCTATCTGCACACGATTGGAGTCTCCATAACGGCGACGCCCTCGGTGATATCCTTAAGGCAAAAGCGGTGCTAGTTGATTCCCCTTCATTACCATTAAGGTCTTCTTTCTTGTCGCCTCATTTTTAACTTTATAAAGGGATTTAAACCCCAATCAAAGTTCGGAGCTTTCTTCTGCTCCTGAGTTTAGGAAGGGGGAGTGAGGAAAGACTTTGAATCTGACCGAGTCTGTGGGAATTGAGTTTTTCGAAGCGGACCTCTAATGTAAGTTCAGGCCTAACGCTAGGTGCCTGCTGAAAGCTAAGGCGTTAGGCAGAACCCTCGCGGAAAAAAATACTTGTCACCTAACTTCTCGTCCCTAGATCATGGGGAGAAGGAAGTTTACATAGAAGATCATCTGAAACCAGGTCAGAAAAGAACTCAACACCACTCCTGCGGCGATCTGCATCTTGTTGTGGGCTTTGAGCTCGAGTCTCGCCCAGGCCACTGGGATCAAGAGAAGCAATAGGGGGGCTATTCTGCTTCCGAGTTGGAATATCAAGGCCGTAAGAGGCCCCATGACCCCGACCATATGGATGCTTATCTTCCACGAAAGGGTGATGAAGAGCATCACGATAGCGTTTCCAAAGTAGCATGCCATCAGGGCAGTGACCGCAAACGGGGCCTTAAACCAGAGGAGGCATATGACTCCCATGAGGTATGACGCCATGGCCCAAAGAAATGGCTCGGTCCTCGTGGACCTGTCCGAAGCGTAGATGTCCGGGATTGTTCCCTTCCTGACCAAATAATAGGTAGAGGAGAGAGGTAGCACAGCCCCGAATATGGTGGCTATCGCTATGATTAAGTTGGGGTTTTCGTGCCTCTGGGTAAGTATAAGGGGTACGAAGGTCAGCACGGCTAATAGGGGGGCGTTCATAGCTGCTGAGATAAAATTTGCAAGTTGTCTCTTATTCAATAATATTTCACTTACCGTATATATCCAGCTAGGATTAATACCGGCTTTTAACCTTTACTTGTTGAGGGCAACAGCAGGTCAATACTTTTCCTCCCTCAACACTACAGACCATTGTAAAAATGCAGTCTCCATCATCAATGATGGGTTTGCAGATTGGGCAAGGAGTGAACTATTTTCGCTCATTTCTTTTTCCCACGGTAGTCCTTGATGGCCTCGTGGAGGGCGTCTGCAGCGAGGTTGCTACAGTGCATCTTTACAGGGGGGAGCCCCCCAAGCTCGTCTGCGACAGTCTGCTTGGTGATCTCCATGGCTTTGTCTAATGTCTTTCCCTTAGCGAGTTCTGTGGTCATGCTAGTAGTGGCTATTGCTGCTCCGCATCCAAAGGTCCTGAACTTGATATCGTCAATTTTATCATCTTTGACCTTGATGTAGATGGACATCATGTCACCGCAGACTGGATTTCCCACTGAGCCGACCCCGTCGGCGTCTTCAAGCTCCCCGACGTTCCGGGGGTTTCTAAAGTGGTCTAGAACCTTCTCGCCGTACATCATCTCAGCTCCTCGGGGGTGAGAGGCGACATCGCGCGCAATCTTCCTACAACCTCTGACATCTGCTCTATTACGTAATTCACATGCGCTTTGTTATTTACCTTTCCCAGCGTATAGACGAGACTACCATGAGCCTCCTCGTGCTTCAGCCCTATAGCCCTGAGTACATGTGAGGGTTCTAGGGTCTTCGCAGTACAAGCTGATCCCGAGGAGACGTTGATACCGAGTTGGTCGAGGCTTAGGATGAGGGCCTCTCCCTCGATATAGCTGAATCTTATGTTCGCGTTGTTGGGTAGTCTCACGCTTGGGTGGCCATTTAGGTAGGACTCCGGGATGGTTTCGATCACTCCTCCGATCAGAGCATCGCGAAGACCGGAGAGGCGCTTTCCCTCGGCGCCCATCTCAGCAGAAGCAAAATCAGCTGCAGCTCCCATCCCCACGATTCCCGGGACATTCTCGGATCCAGATCTGATCCCATTCTCTTGACCCCCTCCGATTATCTGGGGCTTCACCCTCAGCCCCTTCTTAATATAAAGAGCTCCCACCCCTTTTGGTCCGTATAATTCATTGGAGGATATGGTCATGAAATCCACGCTCTTCGTATTGACGGCTATCTGCCCGGCGGCAGCAGTAGCATCAGTATGAAACAATGCGCCATTCCTGTGAGCGATCTCCATCGCTTTCTCAATGGGCTGGATGGTTCCAATCTCTCCGTTGGCTGCCATGACTGAAACTAAAATAGTCTTGTCGTTCACTAGGCCTTCTAGTTCCCCGAGTTCAACGATTCCCTGATTGTTCACGGGAGCATATTTAACCTCAAAGCCCTCCTTGTAGAGCTCCTTCCCAACGTTAATGGATGAGATATGCTCTATGGCTGAAAGGATAATGCGGTTTCCTTTTTTCTTGTATCTCCGGGTTGCACCCCCAATCCCGAGGTTGTTGGCTTCGGTCGCGGAGGATGTGAAGACGATCTCCGCTGCCTCAGCCCCGATGAGGGAGGCCACCTGTTGTCTAGCTCGGTTTACTGATTTGAGGGCATCGAAGCCCTTTCCGTGGAAGCTGGCTGGGTTCCCATAGGTTTCCATGAAGTATGGGGTCATTACCTCTAAGACTCTAGGGTCAACTGGCTTCCCGGCTCCGTGATCCATGTAAACTTTCATGGACATCTCATTAGGATTGAGGTGGGCTTTTAAAAACCTTCAGCATTTGATGCTTTATGGAAGACGGGAGCGAACAAAGATGGCCAAAAATGGAAAACTAGGATGGATTGATTGGGAACTGTTCAAGCAGATTAGGGCGTCCATGCCCCTAGCCAGCGTCGATATCCTGGCGATCCACCAGGGGAGGCTGCTCCTTATGAGACGTGTAAATGATCCAGGGAGGGGTGTTTGGTTCATTCCGGGGGGAAGGATCAGATACGGGGAGACTCTGAATGATGCGGTGCTTAGGGAGCTCAGGGAAGAAACGAGCCTCATACCTGTTAGCATGGAGGTGAAGGGGAGCATGTGCCACTTCTGGAGCGATGCCCACTACGTTACAACTTTTTTCAGGATCGATGTATCCGGAGACATTGTTTGTATGAATGATGAACACGACAAGTACCTATGGGTCTCCGTGCTCCCCGATGATACTCATCCTCTGGTTAGGGAGATGGTTGAGCGAGCGGGGATATTTGAGAAGTGATGTAGAGAGCGGTCCCGCCCCCCGGAGTTGAACCGGGAACCCTCCGGTGTCTGCTCATGGCTTGATTACCATCGCCCCGCAGGGCGTTGACTACAGCCGGATGCTCTGCCATTGAGCTAGGGCGGGTTACGATTCCGATATCCGGCTCGGAACAAGAAAGATTCATTCCTCATAGATTTAAGTCATTTTGTTAGGTTAATCTACCTAACAAGAGCCTATCTGGCCCCTCCCCTTCCGGGGAAGTACTCTTTCGCCCCCGGTAAGTAGAGAGCTCTGCTGTATTCCTCCATAAACTCCACGTCGACGAGGAGGTCAACGTAGACTGTTCTTTCAGCGATTTCTTTTGCCTCTCTCTTTTTCTCCATTGACATAAGCGTCGCGTAGGCCCCGGAGAGGCTCCCGTTACCGATGGGATGTACCCCTGCGTTAGGGAGCTCCGGGAAGATACCTAGCTTCATCGCGTTTCCGAGGTCGGTGTATGTGCCAAAGGCCCCAGCGATGTAGAGGTGACGTATGTCATAGATGCTGACCTTGAGCTTTTTCATGAGCACCGTGATGGCGCCGCAGGCCGCGGCCTTGGAGTCTATCACGTAGTCAAGGTCAGCCTGGGTGAGGACAATATCCTGACCTATAGTGGTCTTGTGTTCTGGGACGACGACGTATTCGAGTCCCCACTTACCCTCACGGACCAGATCTGTCTTGCCGATGATGAGCTTTCCCGCAAAGTCTAGGAGTCCCACACCGAAGAGCTCTGCAACAAGGTCTATGATCCCTGAGCCACAGATTCCTTTCACCCTTACGTTTCCGATGGTGGTATATTCCGCCTCGTAGGTCTTTGGATCAATAGTGACATGGTCTATGCCTCCTCTGGCACCTCGCATTCCGTGGCGGACACCTGTCCCCTCGAAAGCGGGGCCTGAGGCGCAGCTGCTGCTGAAGAGCCAGCTGTTATTCCCGAAGATGATCTCCCCGTTGGTGCCAAGGTCTACCATGAGGCTGAGCTCCTCACTCTTGTGCATCCCAGAGGCGAGGACGTCCCCTATTGCGTCACCTCCGAGAAATCTGCTAACGTTGGGGACGCAGTAGGCATATGCCTCAGGGTTGACGTTGAGACCAAGGTTTTTTGCCTTCCTGATTATAGGCTCTCTGGAGACCTCGACGTTAGCGATCTCGAGGTATTCAGGATTTATCCCTGCAAAAAGGTGGTTCATCACCGTGTTGCCCCCGGCACAGACGTCTGTAATATCGTTGGGGTCGACTCCAGTCTCTCTAGTGACCTGGGCGATGACGTCGTTTATGGCACTCACTACGATCTTCTGGAGCTTGTTGAGCCCTTCCTTGGTGCGGGCGAAGGAGATCCGGGTTACAAGCTCCTCACCGTATGTAATCTGGCGGTTCATCTCCGAAGCCCGAGCCATGATATTTCCCGTGTTGAGATCTACAAGAAACCCAACTACGGTGGTAGTGCCAATGTCAACGGCGAGGCCGTAGTTGTAGGCCGTCCTTTCCCCGGGCTCTATGTCAATAATCTCCGGGAATCCATTGGTCTTGGAGACTGTGGCTGTGACGGGACCGTCCCCAATGACCTGTAGCTCTCCATAGACCTCCTCTCCCACCCGAGGCTGGACTCCCATGTAGCCCTTAAGCCTGATGGCTCTATGGGGAATCAGCAGGGAGTTATTAACGAAGGGCAATGCCGCGACAAGGTGCTTCCGGGAGCTGGGATCTGGTTCATCTAGGATTAGCTCGGCGCTGAGGAGTATCTGGGGTTTGTTTATTCTGCTCTCCGTGGGTATAGTGAATACGCAGTTGCTGAGGAGGCGAGTGGTGCATGCAAGCTGGTAACCCTCTTCTAGCTCCTTATGACTCAGAAACTTCAGGGGGGCGTCGGAGAAGACCTTGATGTCTCCGCTCTCGTGGATAACTCGGCACTTTCCGCAGAACCCCTTGCCCCCACAGAGGCTCTCGATTCTTACTCCGCCCTCCTGCATCACCGTGAGTAGGGTGTCTCCTCTCTTGGCGGTCAGCTCGATGTTAAGGGGATTGATGAGAACTTTCAAGGTCACGGATATAAATTCACGATGGGGGCCATAAAAACATTTCACGTTAGATCGTTGGTCTATCCATCGAAAATTTTCTTTATGTTCTTTTCAAAGGGTGGGCGTATTATTCCCTTTTCAGTGATGAACCCGTTGACGTAGCGAGCCGGTGTTACATCAAAAGCGGGGTTCCTGACCTTGAAGTCTTCTCCCGCTATCATCACCCTGCAATCTTTACCGGCTTCGTCTACTCCCCACATGCTCGTAATCTCCTCGGGTCCCCGCTCCTCTATCTCAATCTCATCCCCGCTCCGGGTATTGAAGTCGAAGGTCATCCGGGGGGCTGCGACATAGAACGGTATGCCGTTTTCACTAGCAACTACTGCCTTCTCATAGGTCCCGATCTTGTTAGCGACATCTCCGTTGGCGGCGATTCTGTCGGCCCCCGTGATGAGGAGGTCAACCTCACCCCGGAGCATAAAGTGACCCGCGGCATTGTCGACGATGAGGGCATAGGGGATTCCCTCCTGCTTCATTTCCCATGCTGTTAGCCTAGCCCCCTGGCACCGAGGTCGGGTCTCATCGACCCAGACGAAGATCCTCTTTCCACTAGCGTGGGCGTGGCGGATGGGACTCAGGGCGGTACCATAGTCGATGAATGCAAGGGCCCCTGCATTGCAATGAGTAAGTACCTTGTATCCCTCCTCTATGAGGGTGTTACCATGCTCCCCTATTCTTTTTGATGCTTCAAGATCCTCCTCAGCGATTCTGTCTGCTTCGGCTACAATAGCTTCAACTCTTTTGGGGATAGTGCAGATGGAACCAGCTGTGAGGCACCTATCAATAGCAGCGAAGAGGTTCGCTGCTGTGGGCCGAGTGTTCCTTAGCATGTCTGCGGATTCATTTATGTATTCATTGAATTTTTTCGGGGCGAGGTCTTTTGCTTCTAACGCAGCCTGGGCCATACCATATCCTGCAGCTACTCCGATGGCTCCGGCTCCTCTAAGGATCATGATATTAATGGCCTCCGCTGTGTCCCTATGGTTTTTCAAGGTAAGTATCTTGAACCTGTGAGGGAGGGCCCTTTGGTCTATGAGTTTAACGTCTGAACCATCTCTCCAAATGGTATAGCTGCTCTTTTCTTCGCCGTTTACTGTGATTCTCATGATTTGCTCTCCCTGATGTAAATCTCAGGTTCCAGTGGTAAAAAAGATTAGCTTACGCGCGAAAAAACAAAATAATAAAATGTGATTAATGATTCAGCACATTTAACGGGGCCAACGGAAGGGGCTTTCGACATCGGAAGTTATTTGAGGACCTTCCCAGTCTTTCGGAACCAGAGGTAGAGGTCCATCTCCCCAAGGGGCATGTCTATCCTCCTAGAGACCTCGGCGAGGATGCCCTCGTATTCTAGATATCTCCTTTTGGTGATGCTCTTCGGTCGCTCGTCAAGGATGCCGTGGTCTACCATATTGGAAAGTATATGGCGATCTATGATCGCTATATCTAGGTAACCGACGTTTCTAAGAAAGTGGCTGGACTCCTTCCAGCCAATGCCTTTGACGTTCTTCACGAGCCATTCCCGGGCGGCCTTAATATCTTCGAATCCCTGGATTGTCCCCTTAAGTGTGGGGGCCAACTTCCTGGCGTTGAATATGTACTCTGCTCGTTTCTCGGCGAACCTGTGTCCCTGAGTCTTCAGGACCTCCTTCACTTGGTCGAGGTCGCTGTTGAGGAGGGCATTGCGATCGCAGAGGGCGTTGACACAGAGCTGGCCCAGTCTGGCACTTGAGTAAGCTGTAAGAAGGCAGTATGCGAGTTCCTCAAACCATTTCTCGGTGCCCGTCTTCTTGACCTCGAGGAACTCAGCTATCCGGTTCTCAACAATGGTACGGAGCGCAGGGTCATCTCTGAGTTTGAGGACCTCACCGGTCATGGTCTTAACTCCTATTGACGGTGCTGTCATCACTTCTCTTACTCTGTGGGTTAGACGACAGGATTTAAAGATGGTTAAAGTTGTTCTCATTCTGATGAAGAATAGTTTCTTAATATTAGATCCTATACTATAGCTGGATAGTTCTATGTTTTCGCTGAGCGATGCTTATTTTGATTTAGAGAATATGCAGGTGAGGGTCATCACCACCCATAAGGTGCCGGTTGTGGAAACCTCTGGTATCTCTATCAAAGAGACTGAGGTGGGGCGGGAGCTCACCATTTCCCTCTGGGTCGCGATGATGCTTATTGATGCTGGTCTCGCTAGGTTCACGGAAGATGGTGTAACAGATGAAGAGTGGACTCAAATACACTATCGGGAGCGGTTCCAGCCTCTTGGGAAGCCTTCTCCTCTTCCTGATGACTTCTACTCCAAGGTTTATCTCACATTCATGAGGGAGATGAGGGTGATGTCTGGGGAATCAGCTAGCGCTGAAAAAATGGATCGAATGAGAGGTCGTTTTCGGGATATTCTAGAAAGTCGAATTGCTAAGATCACCAGGATCGCATCGGCAGAGGTGACCGCCCCGACCCGAGGGCTCCAGCCCGAGGAGACCGCCCTGTATAAAGACCTGTTCGCCCGGATTTCGTCATGGAGAAGATCTATGAAAAAACTTGGAAACAAAGACTAGCGCGCGCCCTGTCTCTGCCAGAACCGATGGGATTCCTTCTTAAAAATGCGTAAAGCTTCATAGGAATATTTTTTGATTGATAATTTTATTTGTAACATAATGTAGTATAACTTATATTTTATTAGACATTTCTTTCTTGTTCTCTTTATCAACTCAAAGTTTTTTTTATCTTCTACTTCTTTCTCGTTAAATGAGGATAATTTGATGAATTTCTGATTTTATTATCTCCAGATTCTCTAAACTTTACACTAACATGTATAATTTGATCTAATTGGAAAAATTTTTATTTTTCATGCCTAATAACAATTCCCAAAACTTGGATACCCTCCAATACATCAAATTACCTCGTGTTCACAGGTCATCTTTTCACTACTTATGAAATTACTGCTTCATATGTCAAGAAATTTCTAATGAGCGAATTAACCTGAAAAGAACGAAATTTTATTACATTCTGATCTTAATTCTACGTACTCCATGGCGAATCTGATCCAATCTGAGGAGTCCTTCACCCGTTTCATAGAGGGCTTCAGGGACGAGAGGGGCGAGGTAAAGTACGAGCAGACCCTCTCGGAGATGGCTGTAAAGGGTCTGAAATCTTTCACCGTAGACTTCAAGGACCTTTATTCCTTCGATCCAGACCTCGCCCGTACCACCTTGGATGCCCCTGGGGACCAACTCAAACAGTTCAGCATTGCCGCTTTCCAAAAGCTCCGCATCCGGGACCCCGCACACGCGGACTCGATCCGGGGGATAAATGTAAGATTCAGAGCTCTCCCCACAGAAACCGCCCTGCGCCGTATCGGAGCAGAGCATATCGGTCACCTAGTCATGGTCACAGGGATCATTGTTAGGGCCACCAGCATCCAGCCCTTCATCCTCAAGGCCGACTTCACCTGTGGCCAGTGCGGTGAGATCCTCGGTATTGACCAGACCGACCAGTTTCTCAAGACTCCACGGGAGTGCACCACCTGTGGCAGTCGCAGGGGCTTCGAGCTAAATGCTAAGACGTCTGTCTTCATCGACTCTCAGCGCTTAGCGATCCAGGAGCGTCCCGAGGAGCTCCCTGCTGGGCAGCTCCCCCGCCAGGTTAATGTGGATGTAAAGGATGATATCGTAGACGTCGCCCGACCCGGGGATAGGGTAAGTATTACTGGTGTTCTCAACCTGATCCGGAAGCAGACCCGTGGGGGCGCTCTCAGGGTTTTCGATTTTACCCTTGAGGCAAACAACGTGGACGTGAGCGGCCGAGAGATGGAGCTTCTAGAGCTCACCGAAGAGGATGAAGAGGAGATCCGAGAGATTGCCCAAGACCCATGGGTTCATCGCCGACTCCTCCAAAGCATCGCTCCTAGCATCTTCGGCCTCGACGAGATCAAGGAGTCAATCCTGTACCTTCTCTTCAACGGAGTGTCCAAGAACCTCCCGGACGTTCGCATTAGGGGAGACATCAACGTTCTCCTAGTGGGGGACCCGGGTACCGGTAAGAGCCAGCTCCTCATGTATGCCTCAAAGGTTGCTCCCCGGGGGCTCATGACTACAGGTAGAGGGTCTACAGCTGCTGGGCTCACCGCAGCTGTAGTCAAGGAGGGAGGCACGGGGAGCTTCACCCTTGAGGCAGGCGCCCTCGTTCTGGGGGACAAGGGGATCGTTTGCATCGACGAGATGGATAAGATGAGAGACGAAGACCGGGGCGCGATCCATCCTGCTATGGAGCAGCAGGTAGTGAGCATCGCCAAGGGGGGCATTGTCGCGACCCTCAACGCTAGGACCAGCATTCTCGCTGCCGCGAACCCAACTCTGGGCAGGTACAACCCTTATCAGACCATCGCCCAGAACATCAGCCTCCCCGTCACCCTCCTGAGCCGCTTCGACCTAATCTTTATCCTTAGGGATATTCCTGAAAAGGATAGAGACTCAAAGATGGCAGAGCACATCCTCAGGCTCCACCTCGCCGCAGGGTCCCCAGACACTGCTCACCTTAACACGGAACTCCTTAGGAAGTACATCAGCTATGCAAGGCGCACCGACCCCGTTATCACCGAGGATGTAGTCCAAGCCTTTCAGGACTATTATGTCAAGATGAGGACCGCTAGTCTCCAAGGGGGCGAGGCCTCTGCAGTGAGCATCACTGCTCGCCAGCTTGAGTCCCTAGTTCGCCTCGCGGAGGCTAGGGCTAGGGTCCATCTAAGGGAGGAGGTCACCGTTGAGGATGCCGAGGCCGCTATATCTCTGATGCAGAGGAGCTTAGAGCAGGTTGGTATTGACGTAGAGACCGGAGAGCAGGACATTGACTTACTCTATACTGGAAAGCCCCGAAGCCTCCAGAATAAGCTCCAGTCAGTCCTTGGGGTTATAGGGGAAATGGACCGGATCGAGGGAATGGTCAGGGACGACGATCTCTATGAGGCCCTCAGCTCGGACCATGGAATTGGGAGGACAGAAGCGGCCAAGCTCATTGGGACCCTCATGAGGGACGGGACTATCTACTCTCCAAGGCCAGGGTATTATAAGAGAACAGTCTGATTCCCCCCCTTCCTTTTCATCCTGGGTTCAGGGTAACTTAAGGTCCGATGCTTCGCAGAGTGAATAAAGAACTCCATTATATTGCTCTAAGTTCTGCCTGCGAAGCGAGATATGAACGGAGTTATTCCATAACCAGAAACCTCTAAAATCAACCGTGGGAGGTGGTGTCCCTATCAAAATACAGTATCTTCATTCCTGCATCCCCAATTGTATCTTTAAGCATGGTGTCGTAGTAAACTTTCTCAGGAAGTTCATACGATACGTAGACTGCTTTTGTAAGTTTACTCTTCCAGTTTGTGACCGTATTTTTTACACCATTTTCCCTCAAATAATCAGCGAGCTGTTTGGATCCAAACCTCTGCCCGGTTACACCCTTAGCGTCCTGTAAAGCTAGGAAACTCCAAGCTTCACTGAATGCCTCTACAATTGAGTCATCATCTGCGTACTTTTCTTTTATCTCATCCGGTAGTTTGCGCTCATCTTTCGACTTGAGTTTGCTTGGTCTTAGCTTCTTACCTTCGGGGGCAGATGGACTAAGGGAGTTGACGGCTATATTGTGCTGGTAGAACTCCATGGCAAGGCATTGGGTTAACCCCTCTAAACCATACTTTGATGGACAGTACGCAACCTCTGCGACGAATCCCTTGGTTGCGGAACCTGAGGATATATTGATGATACTCCCTTTACCCTGTTTTTTCATCATGGGTAAGAACAGCTTACTCAGGATGAACGGGGCACGCAAGTTTATCGAGATCGACCTATCCCATTCCCTGATAGTCGTGTCATCAAATACCTTCCAGAGGTTATCCGCTGCACAGTTGACCAGGGTATCTAGTCTTCCGTATTGTTCTTTTATATAGTCTTTCAACTGGGTCATACCATCTAGTATTAGTAGATCTGTTGGGAAGATTGCACATTTTCCACCTTTTCCTTCAATGGTCTCTTTTAGGATCAGTAATTCATCCGTCGTGCGGGATGCGGCAACGACTTCAGCACCCTCCTTAGCATATGCGAGGGCCATATATTTTCCAAATCCCCGCCCAGCCCCAGTAACGAGAATCACCTTCCCCTTTAGACTGTTCATAAGTAAAAAATTCCATGCATGTCTATTATCCTTTTTGTGGAAACTCCTGCCCTTTTCATACATTGAGACATGGAAACTAGGAGAATATTTCCCCATTAGGGGGGCCCATTAGTTAATAGATCCTAATTTACGAGAACCTAGGCTGGAGAGTCTTGACTGAATCCGTTTTATAGGTTTTTGGTATCACTTACTACTTGACATATGATATGACAGGTTTTACCACAGGGTTTGTTGCCCAATAGTATCCCGTTACATAAACAGAGGATTTCTAGGCTGATTGGTGTGCCAGTCAGAAATATCAGGCTTTTTTCGTATTTTTTTGAGTGTGTATAGTAAGAGTAACTTGTGGACATGATTTCAATACATCATTAATATTTTTATAAGTATCGGGATATACCAGTTTACATGAACTAAATTACTAAACATATCTCAGACCCACGCGTGGATTCGTAGAAAATGGTTGTACGATTTTTTCAATTTTTTCTCGTCAGTGGGCCATCTTTATACATGTTGATGGCGATTTGAATGAAATGAATCGTCATTCATGATGGGACCGAGCAATACCTTCTCCATGATAATGTTATACTCATCAAGGATAATCGGATCAAATCCGTGGAAAAATAATATTCTGGGTCTATCGCGCGATGCAATTTTGACTTTCAGATTTCCAGTAGGACTTATACACAAATAACAAGAAATTCCTCACGATGCAAAGGAATCAAATATTTCCTTTAAAGCACGAAGGACCCCTTACAATTCTTTTCTCGCTCTAAGGGACCTTCCGTTACAATTTTAAAGATAAGCTCTAGCCTCTATTGGTGGATTGGTGAGCCCTTTGAATCCTAAAGTTACGGCGGCGAGGCTTCACGAAAACGAGAGAAGGGTCCTCCTCGCTTTAGAGGGGAGAGGAAGCGCGACTACCCAGGAGCTAAGCGCTGAGACGGGGATCGCGAGAGATACTGTGGAGAAAGCGTCGGCATGGGCGGAGACAAAGGGAGTCGTCTCTTTTCGGGAGGAGGTCTTACGCAACTTTGACCTCACGGAAGAGGGGCAACTGTATATCGATGAGGGTCTGCCAGAGATGAGGCTGATCACTCTTGTAGCAAAAGGTAAGAACGAAATATCTGCATTAAAAAAGGAATTTTCACGATTAAATATCGCCTTAGTGTGGGTCAGAAGGAACGGTTGGGCCACAATCAAGGATGGTAAACTTAGTTTGACTCTAGAAGGTTCGAATAGCATTGGTTTACCTACTCTTGATGAGGGTATTCTGCACAACATTAGAAACAACTCAGTTACCCGAAATCCATCGGCAATTTATAGTGAGAGATTAGATTTGTTGATTAGACGGAATTTAGTCGTTTCCATCGAGGACATGAAACGATGGGTTAAACTTACAGAATATGGGAAAACCCTTCTACCTACACTTAAAAAGATGAGAGAGACTCGTGTCATCACTCAGATTACGCCCAAGATCCTTCAGAACGAATCGTGGAAAGGAGCCAGTTTTCAAGAATATGACGTAACCCTCCCTGTGCCTATCATATACCCGGGGAAGCGCCATTTCATCAGCTCCATCATCGACTACATTCGTCGCTTTTGGGTTGAGCTCGGCTTCAAGGAGATGACCGGAGATTACCTTGAGCTGAGCTTTTGGAACTTTGATGCCCTCTACCAGCCCCAAGATCACCCAGCCAGGGATCTCGCAGACACGTTCTACCTAAAGACCCCCTATAAAGGGCGCCTCCCGAACAGTGATATAGTAGAGAATGTGAGGCGGACTCACGAGAACGGCTGGACCACGGGCTCCACGGGATGGATGTATAAGTGGGACCCAGAGGTCTCTACCAGGAACTGTCTCCGAACCCACACTACAAGCCTCAGCGTAAACCAGATCGCGAAGCTCGTCGCCGACGATCTCCCCGGGAAATTCTTCAGCGTTGGCAGGGTCTTCAGAAACGAGACTATAGACTGGAACCACCTCGCTGAGTTCTACCAGACGGACGGTATAGTCATTGGAGAAGGAGTCACATTCAGGAATATGCAGGGCTACCTCAAGGCCTACCTTGAGGGGCTTGGGCTGAAGAAGTTTAGGTTCAGGCCCGGCTTTTTCCCCTACACAGAGATGAGCATGGAAGCAGAGGTCTGGATTGAGGAGCGCAGCCAATGGATGGAACTCTTTGGTGCAGGGATGTTCCGCCCAGAGGTAGTGAAGCCCCTCCTCGGAGTCGATGTTCCCGTCCTCGCTTGGGGCCCCGGATTTGATAGGCTCATAATGCAAAGTTACGGTATCGACAGCATTCGGAAACTTTACGGCAATGACCTGGAGCTGCTTCGTAATGCCAGGCTCTGGATGGAGTAAAAAAAGATGCCTGTAATAACAGTCAATATGAAAGACCTCCAAGAGCTCCTAGGAAAGAAGGTCACTACCGTAGAGCTGAAGGATAGGCTCCCTATGATGGGAACTGGGTGGGATGGGGAGACCGATGAAGGGTTCAACCTTGAGGTATTTCCCAACAGGCCGGACCTCCTTTCCCTCGAGGGACTCGCTCGGGCCTACTCAACATTCACCGGTCTCAAGAGAGGACTTAAACGATATGCTGTAACGGACTCTGGATACCGTGTCACAGTGGAAAATAAGGTGGAGGGCATCCGACCTTGGTTCGTCACCGCAGTGGTGAAGGACGTGGAGTTAAACGACTCTCTCCTAAGGAGCATCATCCAAATGCAGGAAAAGCTCCACATCACCCACGGCCGCAGGCGCAGGAAGGTCGCCATTGGCCTCCACAATATGGAGTCCGTCGAGTTCCCTATCACGTATACCACTAAACCTCCTGGCTTCAAATTCAGGCCTCTAGGAGAGAGGTTTGAGAAGGACCTCACCCAGATCCTCACTGAGATGCAAAAGGGCCTGGAGTACGCATGGATAGTGGATGGCTTTGAGGAGTATCCCATGATCTTAGACAAGAATGGGATGGTCCTTAGCATGCCTCCTATCATCAACGGGGAGTCCACCCGCCTCAGTGAGACGACCCGGGAGATCTTCGTCGACGTCACTGGCACCGATCTCAAGGCAATCACAGAGGTCCTCAACATTATCGTTACCACCTTCGCAGACCGGGGAGCCACGGTCTACACCGTCGAGAACCATTATCCTGACGGAACTGTGCTTAAAACCCCGGATCTCAGGCCTAAGACCATGGCTCTGAATATTGATTACGTGAACGGCACCCTAGGTATGGAGTACACCCCGGAGGAGGTTACCGTTCTCCTCGCGGGAATGGGCCACGATGCCCAGACAGGGGAGACCATCACCGTGGAGTACCCCTGTTACAGAACTGATATTATGCATCCCATGGACCTCGTCGAGGACGTTGCCATCTCCTATGGATATGACAAGTTCGTCCCCGAGATCCCCGAGATCGCTACAGAGGCTGGGGAAGAACGACTGGAGGTCTTCAGCAGAGGGATCAGGAACTTCCTAGTCGGCTTCGGCTTCCAAGAGGTTGTCACCTTCATGATGACCAGCCCCGAGAAGCTCTTCCATCGCATGACCCTACCCGTAGAACCCATCGTGGAGACCTCGAACCCAAAGATGGAGGGATACACTTGCATCAGGAATAGTCTTCTCCCCGGACTCATGGAGGTCCTCGCCTCTAACAAGCATCACTCCCACCCCCAGAATATCTATGAGGTCGACGACGCTGTCCTTCTAGACCCCTCCACGGCGACCGGAGCAAGGTCCGAGAAGAGGCTAGCCTTGGCGCTTTGCCATGCCCGGGCCAACTTCTCCGAGGTCAAAGCAGTCCTCAACAGCATCCTCAAGAATCTTGCTGTTGAGGCCGAGATCGAGGAGGGTGGTCTTGACTGCTTCATAGAGGGAAGGCGGTTCATCGCTACGGTAGATGGGGAGCCTTTATGCTGGGCTGGTGAAGTGAAGCCTGAATCTATCGAGGCTTGGGATCTTGAAATCCCCGTAGCAGCCCTCGAGATGAACGTGGAAAAGCTTTTCAAGCTTACCATGGCCTGAGAATCTCTTCTTCTACCCTCCGGGTTCTCAGGCTGCAGTTTTATATCCTCGCCGCCCACTCATCCATGATTCGCAGTGGAGGATAAGCCTGGCTTCCCCCCTAACGTTGCTCTTCTGGCTAGCATCATATCTGTCTCAACGGCATCGATCCTCATAAGAATGAGTGGTGCCCCCCCCCTCGCTATTGCTACCTACCGCCTCGTCTTCTCGACCTTCATCCTACTCCCCTTCTACGTCCGATCTGGGGGGTTCAATCGTCTGTTAGCATCCAGCTTCAGGGATCTTCTGTCTCTTGCTACGGTAGGTGTTGTCCTGGCCATCCACTTTGGCTCCTGGATCACGAGCCTCAGCCTAACCTCAGTGGCGAGCTCGGTGCTCTTTGTCCACGTTGATCCTATCTTCGTGGCGGTAGTATCTCACTTTTACCTCAAGGAGAGAATCGCGCGGGGGACTCTGGTAGGAATAACCCTGGCGTTTTTAGGCGCATCGACTATTGCCTTTAGCGACGCAGGTGTCAGTGATGTAAGCCTTCTAGGTGACTTTCTCGCGTTGATTGGGGCACTCATGCTGGGGTTCTACATTCTTGCTGGGAGGAGATTGCGCCAAAGCCTCAACTTGGTAAGCTATGTGACGCCTGTCTACGCCTTTTCTGCTGTAACTCTTGCCCTGGCGAGCCTAGCAGGCGGGACTAGCCTCTGGCCTTATCCCCAAAAAGAGCTCCTCCTGTTTCTCATGATTGCTCTCGTTCCCATGATTTTCGGTCATACCGTCTACAACTGGACCCTGAAATGGCTCTCCGCCCCCCTGGTATCCATCAGCCTTCTGGGGGAGCCGGTGGGGGCCACGATCCTAGCCTATATTTTTTTCGATGAGGTCCCCTCGATTCTCGCTCTTTCCGGGGGGGCGCTTATACTTCTAGGAATCTGTCTATGTGTCCGCAGCGCGCGCTAACTTGGTTTTTTCATACTGATACTATAACAAATCAATTTCAGGAAATATAGTAATCGAAAATGCAGCATTTTTTTTTATGGAAGAATAACACTCAGGCGCGATGGAATAACGAATCCTTTGACATTATCCCGCTATCTTTGAACCAGAAACGGCACTGCCTTTCATTTCTCTGCTATTAGTTTAAGTGGTTTAAGCCCGTCTCTCCCTTGAACTAGATGAGCGCCAACACCCAGGTCTCCAAGGTCCTCTACCAGATCGGGGAGGTCCTCATCATCAAGGACGACAAGTTCAGGAGTAAAGCCTTCAATACCGCCTCTCAGAGGATCTCCGGCCTTACCGAAGACATAAGGAAGATCTATGATCGGGGAGAACTCCAGACGATCCAGGGGGTTGGAAAGGGCATCGCTGCTGTTATAGCAGAACTCCTTGATACTGGGGACTCCACGGTCCTGAATGAGCTCGAGGCGAGCATTCCCCCTGGGATTCGGGCGATGATGGCTCTTGAGGGGATTGGCCCCAAGAAGGCGGTGCTCCTCCAGAAGGCGCTGGGTACACTCTCCATCGAAGACCTTGAGAAAGCAGCGAAGGGGGGTAAAGTCCAAGTGATCAAGGGATTCGGGAAGAAGACCGAGGCCAACATCTTGGAGGCCATTGATGTGCTTAGGAGCCATCAAGGCAGGTTTCTGTTAGGGGCGGTGGTCCCCCTAATTGAGGAGATTAAGGCGTACCTGTTGGAATCGAACGCTGTCCTAGCTGTGGAGGTTGCCGGCTCAGCAAGGCGGAGGAGGGAGACGGTGGGTGACCTCGACATCCTCGTCTCCTCATTGATGCCTAATGCAGTGTCCGAGAGGTTTATATCAATGTCACCTGTTACGCGGGTCGTATCTCACGGTTCCACGAGGAGCACCGTCTTTATGGAGGACTCACTTCAAGTCGATCTGCGGGTGGTCCACCCGAGGTCTTATGGGGCTGCCCTGCAGTACTTTACGGGCTCCAAGGATCACAACATTAAGCTACGTAACATAGCCGTCAGGGCGGGGTACAAGCTCAACGAGTACGGCCTCTTCTATAGGGAGACCGACGAGGTCGTTATGGGCGATAACGAGAAAGGGATCTACCGAGCTCTGGAGATGGATTGGATTCCTCCGGAGCTCCGGGAGAATCGAGGGGAGATTGAGGCAGCGGTAAGGGACACGCTCCCCAACTTAGTCACAATGGACGACATCAAAGGAGACTTCCATATTCACAGTACCTGGAGTGATGGCGCCGCTAACATCGAGGCCATGGCAGAAAAGGCACTGAGCCTGGGGCTCGAGTTCATGGCCATCTGCGACCACACCAAGAGCCTCTCCATCGCGAACGGTCTCAATGAGGACCAGCTCAGGGAGCAGATGAAACAGATTGACCGAATCAACGAGGATCTAGATGGTTTCACCATCCTAAAAGGGACAGAGTGCGATATTCTCCCAGACGGGCGTATGGACCTTCCAAACTCCCTCCTTAGGGACCTGGACTTTGTGGTGGGGAGCGTCCATAGTGCTTTCCGTCAGGACGCCGATACGATGACAAAAAGGATCCTCAAGGCGATCCACAATGAGAACGTTGACTGTATCGGTCACCCAACGGGGAGGCTCATTCAGAAGCGTCGCTCCTATGATGTGAACCTTGGGAGGGTCTTCGAGGCTGCAGCAGAGCAAGGGGTTATGATGGAGGTCAACTCATACCCCGAGAGGCTAGACCTCAATGACGTCAACTGCAAGGCGGCGAAGGAACAGGGCGTAAAAATGGTCATTGGAACCGACAGCCATTCGCCTAGCCAAATGGAGTTTATGTCTTTTGGAGTATCCGTGGCCCGGAGGGGATGGCTTGAGAAGGAGAACGTGGCGAATAGCTACTCTCTGGAAGAACTTGAGCCACTTTTATCAGGAAACTAGAGGAAGAGCCTCTCAAACCAGCCAAAGATGAGGTCTCTGCTCTTTTTCCAGGTCACCAGGATAGAGAAAATGAGGGATCCCCCTACCATGACAAATGAGGCCGTCATGCCTCCTACAGAACCAGTGAGACTTGTGAACACGATGCCTCCAATCACGGCCCCCAGGGTATACAAGGTCGTCTTCCCGATACACTCTACTATAAAGAGCTTCGCGAATGGAAGCTTTCTCGACCCTGCAAGGAGCACAATAGGGGTGTCAGGCAGTGGAGTCACCGCCACCAGGAGGACCGCCCAGAGGCCGTACTTTTTGATCCATTTGCTCAACCGGCTGTCGTCCTCGAGATTCTCCTCGAAGCTTTCAGCGACTCCCCAGCCCAGGAAATATGTACTGATCTCCCCAATGGCTGCCCCGATT
This sequence comes from Candidatus Bathyarchaeota archaeon, assembly GCA_030739585.1. NCBI lineage: Archaea > Thermoproteati > Candidatus Bathyarchaeota > Candidatus Bathyarchaeota archaeon. The sequence continues at coordinate 2,005 of JASLYX010000009.1, read as the reverse complement.
CCGGCGCTGGCGCCGAGGACGATCGGATTGTAAATTGAGGCGAGAGGGAGGAACATGGGGATAAACATATCTCGTGCCACCACCGTGAGATGGCTCATCATTGAGGCGATGAATATTCCACCGAGACCGAAATGGCCCAGGGTCTCAGGATTCACAGTCCAACGCCAGAGCAAGACCCCTGAGAGGATCGCGACAAAGGCGACCGCCGTCAGACTTATTATAGCTTTTGGCTTCATCTTCTCTCCTCGAAAGGATGTTTTTTACCTCGTTATATCAGAGGCGAGATTTCAGGTTATTGGTGGAGTAGGGGGTTATAGAATACCCCTCCTGGCTATCCTTAGGAGCTGAGACTCTGCCTTCGCGCGCGAGCCCTAATAATTTGCGATAACCCAACGTTGATTGACAGAAATCAGTATTTTTATCATAATATTCAACTCAGACAGAGTCTTACGTTCTTGCTTGAGTTTTCTCGATAATTGTTAGGAACAGATTGAAGAATGGCTGGAGAGGTCCAGTGGATGAAAGGATTCGTCGTAGATTTGTTACGTCAGATATTGTTAGCGTTTTGAATAGCATAATCATTATTAGGTATATCACCGCGTAGGCTGTTCCGCCTAGGAATAGTTGAGGCCAGTCTTTAAGATATAATGTTGGTAGGATAAGGTTGATTGGAGCAAAGGCAATGGCTGAGGAGAGATAGATCTTACCCGAAGATTTCCAGTCTAATAAGAAATCAAAGTTCCGGCTTATCCAGAACAGGATATAGAGGACTCCTGTAAGGGTGGCGATATTCATGGTTATCAGGAGTCCAGTGACGCCCATCAGGGGAATAAGGTAAAGGCTTAGAGGTAGCCCGATGATGAAAACCAGCACGCTGCTGATGAATTGTGGCCTCGTTTTCCCTTGGCCGTTGAGAAGCCCACCGTTTATCTGGTAGCCGAGCCCTATCAGCAGAAACGGAATGCAGACAAGCCTAAGGTAGTAGGGTGTATACCTATAATCATTGCCAAAGACGATATGCACGATTGGGTCGGACAAAAGGATAAGAACAGAAGTAATGGGAATAGTAATTAGTGCAGAGTACTTTACAGCGTTCTTATATACTTTCTCCAATTGACCATTGTCATTTTTAGGTATTTTTGAGAATAGAGGAAATAAAACAGTAGAAATCGGTATTGTGAAGAAAGCTATAATCATCGGGAAATTCGTTGCAGCCTGATAATTTCCTACATCAGAAGGAGTTACATTCAATGCCATCAGGAAGTTGTAGATCTGTAATATTACACCGTTTAGAAGTATTGAAAGGAAAAGAGGTACCCCATATGAAAGTAATTTTTTTGATGCTTCCATAATGTAGGTAGTCTTTTCGACTTCTTTTTTCTGCTTCACATATGTAAACAGTATTATACCGATTCCAACAAGCCCTGCTACTAAAATTGAAGTAGTATGTCCTGCGGCAGCTCCTATGACCCCAAATCCAAAAAATACTAGTAATGGCGCAAATATGCTCTTTATTATGGATTGTATTATAACAAGAAGACTCACTAGTTTCATTCTTTCGTATCCAATGAAAATTGATTTAGCCGTATTGAGCAAGGACATGGCAACAAGGTTCAAGGAGGATACTTGAATCAGCACACGGATTTCGGGTTGGTGGAATACTTGTGTGGCTAGAAAACCAGATAATAGGAAGACCAGTATGGTTAGAAAAAAACCTACAAGCACATCAATAGTAAGACCCGCTTTAAGAAATATTACTGCCTCATTAGTTCTTCCTTCTGAACGATATTGAGCTATATATTTTATTAGCGCACTATTTACTCCGAGATCTAGGAATATCCCTGCGATATTAATTGGAATCATTGCGATCGTGAATTGCCCGTAATTGGTTGCTCCTAGAACTCTAACGATAAGGATCATTGCCAATGCCGTTATAATCGTTGACGAGATTTGCCCAATCATAAGGATCAGACTACCCCTTGCTGAATTCTGAAGATAATCAGTA
>JASLYX010000008.1 GCA_030739585.1 Candidatus Bathyarchaeota archaeon | reverse complement strand
GCAAGGGTAGGCGAAAGGAGAAGGGGAAATGGTTGTCCGGTCTGCGCCAAGAAAATTCGAGGCGAGACATTTAGGAGATCAGTGTTGAAACGAAGCGGAAGCCTAGTAGAAAAATATCCTGAACTAGCTGAGGAGTGGCACCCAACCAGGAACGGGGATTTAACACCATATCAGATAACCCCAGGAAGCAACAAGAAGGTCTGGTGGAGATGCAGCCGAGAGCATGAATGGGAAGCTACTCTTTCCCTAGAAAAACTTAAACCTTTACAATCCAAGCTCAATGGGATTTCATGAATGTCGCCTTTGTTCTAATCAACACAGATATGGGAGCGGATGCTGAGGTAGGGGCTGCACTTAAAAAGATCGATGCGGTCAAAGAATTTTATGGCGTCTACGGGGTCTATGACCTCGTCGTAAGAATAGAGGCCGAAAATCTCCAGCAGCTCAAAGATGTTATTAGCTCCAATATAAGGACCATCGACAATGTAAAATCAACGCTGACGATGATCGTCGTCTAGACTTTTCTTATCCCTAAGGTAACCATTTTCAATTACCCTACTTACCTATATTCTCTAGTGGAATACGTCAGGTGAATGGATAAAATGAGGGATCAAAAAGGTTTTACTGTGTGGTTCACGGGCCTACCCTGTTCGGGTAAAACAACAGTAGCGGATGTTGTTGCCGAAAGACTCAAAGAACGAGGATATAAAGTTGAGAGACTTGACGGGGACATCGTGCGGCAGGGCCTGACGAGTGATCTTGGTTTTACAAAGCAAGACAGAGACGAAAACATCAAGCGTGTTACCTTTGTCGCGAAACTTCTCACAAGGAATGGGGTCGCCGTCCTAGCTACCTTTGTTTCACCATATCGCGCTAGGAGGATAAAAACTCGGGAAGAGATAGGGGAATTCATTGAGGTCTATACACGCACCCCCGTGGAGGTCTGTATTGAGCGGGATGTCAAGGGAATGTACAAAAAGGCCTTGCAAGGAGAGATATCTAATTTTACGGGGGTCGATGATCCCTACGAAGAACCTGAGGACCCTGAACTCGTCCTTGATACTAGTAAGGAATCCATTGAGGAAAGTGTAGAGAACGTTCTAAAAAGACTGACTCAATTGGGATATATCCAGTAATAGACTTGCCTACTTTTTGGGTATGCCGAAGCACAATCTGATATCAAACCTTGTTTTAGAATGGTGTACTTTATCTATATCCTGCGGTGACCTGCTCCTGCTTCTTTATTTTTTTCGAAAACTACGGCAATTTTAGCCGTGAGGAACTTTGCTTCAAGGATAATTATGCAGTAGGCTTTCTTTATAGAAACCCTTCTTCACCATGGTTGATCTGATACCCTCCTAGTCAGGCTAGTTTTAACCCTGCTATTGGACCATAGGGGAAATATCAAGGGATGGACAAAACAGATCCTTAGTAACGCTAAATCATCTGCTGAAGGGCAAGCATCTCTGAGGAATGTTGTAAAATGCTCAGTCTTCCGCAAAGAGATAATGGAGTTCAGATATATAGGGCACTTTAGCGTTACTTTGATGATATATCCCTAGCAAGGACCTCCGTGGAAGCTTCTTTTGTGTATACCCTCTTGTGATGATTGAGATAGATACATTGGCACATATCCTAGAATAGCGCGTCTCATACTCCAGAGATTCATCTACAATTTTCTGAAGAAGTTTAATGAGATCCTACTTTAGTGTGAAACCAACATAAAAATATGCGATAACTAGCTGACAGTAGATTTTGTTGTTTAGATTGAAATATGCTTTTAGTATTGTAAACAGCAAAACATATAAAATACTCAATCCCTTCATTTAGTTTTTTATACTTTTAACTATTATGTAGCTTCTCTCATAAAATTAATATGCTGGAAATGCAGTGTACCTATAGCGAATAAAGAAGGAATTTTTATAGCTATTGGAAAATATATTTTAAAGCGAATTTTGCAAGCTATTCCTCTAATAATCATAATTATGATTGTAAATTTCTTGATAATGAAGGCTGCTCCAGGTGATCCTGTAGACTTTTTAGTTTCTGGGGTGGAGGGAGTGGGAGTTCCGAAGGGGTATGTTGAAATGCTCAAAGCAAAATATGGTTTCGACAAACCTGTTCATGTGCAAATGGTTATTTATTTTCAGAAGTTATTAAAGGGAGATTTTGGGTACTCCTTTTATTACCATCAACCGGTATTCAATATGTTGCTTTCACGACTCAGAAATACCCTTATTTTAACCTCTACATCTTTGATAATAGAAACCATAGGGATAATGCTAGGGGTCATGGCATCAAAGAAGGTCTATTCTCTAACTGATAATAGTATAACTATAGGTACTTTGTTATTTTATAATATACCTAATTTCTGGCTAGGAATGATGTTATTACTCATATTTGGGCTTTACATTCCAATTTTTCCAATAGGTGGAATAGTTACGATAGGCGTTACCGGTGATGCTAAGTTGCTTAGCATACTTTGGCATCTAATTCTTCCTGTAGCTTGTCTAAGCTTGGGGAGAATTGCATTATATACGAGGTATACCCGAGCAAGTATGTTAGAAATAAACCGATTAGACTATATCACTACCGCAAGAGCTAAGGGTTGCAATGAAAAAACCGTTCTTTATAATCATACATTTAGAAATGCACTGCTTCCCATCATAACTGTAGTTGCTCTTAGATTACGAACCTTATTTACCGGAGCTCTTCTTGTGGAATCCGTTTTTTCTTGGCCGGGATTAGGAAAACTTGTCTTTGATTCCGTTATCCGTAGAGACTTTAACGTATTAATGGCTAACTTTTTCCTTTTATCAATTATAACGATTTTCTTTAATCTAGTGGCAGATGTGCTCTACGCATACGTAGATCCAAGGGTTATGTACTAATGAATGAGAGTTCCTTATTCCGAGGGTTAATACAGTCAAAGGATGGATTCCTAAAGTTCTGGAACAGATTTAAAAAGAATAAGGCAGCGTTGCTGGGGTTATTTATTTTTACCTTTTTCTTTTTTATAGCGGTCTTTGCCCCCTATCTTTCGCCACATGACCCTTTTGAAATGAATTTTATGGACCCAGAGGCCCCTTTTAAACCACCTAGCCGTGAACATCCACTCGGTACAGATGGTTTCGGAAGAGATCAATTGAGTCGATTAATGCATGGGGCTAGGACATCTCTGTTCATAGGATTGTTATCAACAAGTATATGTACTTCAATTGGCGTGGTACTCGGATCTATCTCTGGATATTATGGAGGACGAGTTGACATGATAATTATGGGTGTTGTTGATACTGTCCTCATGATTCCAGGATTCTTTTTAATTCTTATTGGAGCCGCTGTATTTGGCAACAGCATCTGGCATGTCATGTGGATTATAGGTCTCATCAATTGGCCTGGGATAGCACGACTTGTTAGGGCTGAGTTCCTCTCTATCAAGGATATGGATTATGTAAAGGCAGCGAGAGCTGCCGGTGCTACAAATTTTCACATTGTTTTTAAACAGATATTACCCAATGCGTTCTTCCCTGTAATAGTCAACGCTTCAATGAGAGTCTCTGCGGCTATCATGACTGAAGCCTCTCTCAGTTTCTTGGGTTTAGGGGACCCTAATGCAGTTAGTTGGGGGTGGCTTCTTAATGAAGCCATGCGGGCATTTAGATCAGCTTGGTGGCTATCTTTCTTCCCAGGCTTAACGATAACTCTCATAGCCATTGGTTTTAATTTGATCGGAGATGGACTTAACGACGCGCTAAATCCTCATCTAAAGGAGCGATAATTCATGAGCGAAATTCTTCTAAGAGTTCGTGACCTCAAAACTTATTTTTTTACTTCTTTAGGTCTAGTGAAGGCCGTTGATGGTGTATCTTTTAAAATACATAAAGGAGAAGTTTTAGGCTTAATTGGTGAGTCTGGCTCTGGGAAGAGTGTGACCGCTCTTTCCATCATGAATTTAATTCCTAGTCCACCAGGAAAAATTGTTGATGGACAAGTCCTCTTAGACGACTTTGATCTCCTTCAAACTAAAGAAAGTGAAATGTGGAAGATTCGAGGCAAAAGAATAGCCATGAGTTTCCAAGATCCGATGACATATTTGAACCCTGTTCATAGAATTGGGGATCAGATAGCTGAAGCCATTATTATACATCAAAAACTTAGAAAATCGGAGGCTTTTGAAAAGGCAATAGAAATAATGGAATTAGTGCAGATTCCGGATGCCCCTCAAAAGGCTAGGGATTATCCTCACATGCTTAGTGGAGGTATGCGACAACGCGTACTATTAGCAATGGCTTTATCCTGTAATCCCGAGCTTATAATTGCTGACGAGCCTACAACTGCACTAGATGTTATTGTTCAAGCAAATATTCTTGATCTCCTAAAAGATCTGAAATTAAAGCTAAATTTATCCATGCTTTTGATCTCCCATGATTTGGGAGTAGTTGCACGCTTGGCAGACAGAGTTGCGATAATGTATGCAGGCAGAATCATGGAATATGGCGAAATTACGACTATTTTTGATTCTCCTAAGAACCCTTATACAATCGGACTCCTCGATTCCCTACCGAGAATTGAAGAGGATCAAGAAAAGCTCATCTCAATACCCGGAGATATTCCTGATATGATCAATCCACCTTCTGGATGCCGTTTTAATCCAAGGTGTTCCCATGCCATATCCCGTTGTCGAGAGGAGGTCCCCTCCCTCATAGAGTATGAAAAAGACCACCTGGTGGCCTGTTTCCAAATAAATAAGTTTTAGTATGTAGGTGAACCGGAATAAAAAAAGTGATTCTAGATGTGCGTGGATTACAAAAGTATTATCCAGTTCGAAAAAGCTTTCTTTCATCCTCGAGTGATGTAGTTCACGCTGTAGAAGATATCTCCTTTCAAATTCGTGCTGGCGAAACCTTCAGCTTGGTTGGTGAGACTGGCAGCGGGAAAAGCACTGTTGCTTCAATGATAATGCGATTGATAGAACCAACAGCTGGTGAGATTGAATTTGATGGAAAAAATATGCTCACTCAAAATAGAAAAGAACTGAGAGAGACAAGGCGAGATATACAGATGATCTTTCAAGATCCATATGCATCCCTTAATCCTCGGATGACTGTAGAGTCGACAGTAGGATTACCTCTAGAACAACTCAAGATCTCTTCTGGAAAGGAAAAACGTCAAAGGGTCATTCAACTTTTAGAGACTGTTGGTCTTAAACCTGCAGAAAAGATCTTGGACAGGTTTCCCCATGAGTTTAGCGGAGGACAAAAGCAAAGGATAGGCGTAGCCAGAGCTTTGGCTCTCAGTCCTAAGTTTATTGTAGCTGATGAACCAGTATCATCTTTAGATATCTCAATTAGGGCTCAAATATTAAACCTTTTAAAAGATCTGAAAGAGCGCTATAATTTAACCTACCTGTTGATTGCACATGACCTCTCTGTTGTCAAATATATGAGCGACTGGGTCTGTATTATGTATCTTGGAAGGGGGATGGAGTTAGCACGGGTTAAAGAGTTTTATAAAAAACCTTTACACCCATACACAAAATCTTTGTTATCTGCTGTACCCCCTATCCATCCCAGTATAGAAAAGAAACGAATAAAATTAAAAGGTGAGATGCCCAGCGCTATAAATCCACCTTCAGGATGCTTATTCCATACAAGATGTCCTTATACTGAAGAAAAATGTATAAACATTAATCCCAATTTTATGGAAATCCGACCTGGACATTGGGTTTCTTGTCATAGATGGGATGAAATCTAAATGAAAAATTTATGATTATTTTGTTTAATTAACCTAGTGAACTTGACTTAGAACTAACCCGCAAGTGAATAAGCTGAGTCTTTTGTCATGGGATAATTCCAAGACCGTCCAATAATAAAGAGATTATTTTACAGATCACATTCGAGTATTAATAACAATTGTCAAATCAAGAAAAAATCCAACACCTAGAGGTGAGGTTAACGGAATCCTTATCTTTATAAGGTAGTTTCAAATATTCTACTATTTCCTCTTTTGACAAGTATATCTTAAATATATAGGTTTTATTATCAATAATAGAATATATTTTATGAGGACTAATACTGTTATATATATCCTTATACACCCTTTTTAGCTGGAAATGAAAAAATCAAAACTAATTAAATTATCCTTATTCCTTTCCTTGGTTTTCGTCCTTAGCATAATCTCAGTGGTTGCATACGCAGAAGAAGAGCCACTATATGGGGGGACTTTCAAGATGAGGCATCAGGGTAATCCTATCAGTATGAACGGCTACTTAAACTACTGGAGCACTTCCTGTCAAGTTCACGTCAATGTTTTCAACCGTTTGGTTACCCAAGACAAGGACCGGAACTTGATACCTGATCTTGCTTACAAGTGGGATTTCTCAGCAGATGGAAAGACCCACACCTTCTATTTACATGAAAACGTTACTTGGCATGATGGAGAACCATTTACCTCAGCCGACGTCAAATTTCATTATGAAATGTTGGCAAGTGAGGATATTGTAACCTACGTTAAGCCAAGGTTAGTAAACCTACTATCTATAGAAACGCCTGATCCTTATACCGTGACATTCAAATACTCCAAACCTTGCCAGCCCATCCTTTATGCTTTCACTCAGTCTGATACCTTTATCATGCCCAAACATATTTGGGAAGGAACTGATATAGAAACAAATCCAGCAAATACCGTACCCGTAGGAACTGGTGCATTTACCGTGGCGGAATTTGTACCAGAGACCCACGTTTTACTCCAAAAAAATCCTAATTACTTCAAGGGTGGATTGCCATACCTGGACAAGGTAGTCATGAGGGTAATGTATGACACAAATGCCGGCTTAATAGCATTCGAAGCGGGTGAGGTAGACTATACTTCACCTCCGATGGAAGAACTTCCTCGTATGCTAGAAAAAGACTATGTAGGATCCTATAAATCGCTCTCGAGTGGTTCTACTCGTTTAACCTTTAACCACCGACAAGAAGCTATTGACAAGCACCCTTGGTCAGCCGATATAAAGGTACGACAAGCTTTCGCCCATGCAACCAACGCCGATGTTATAGTCGAGCGAGTTCATAGGGGACAAGCAAAGCGTGTCCATACAGCTGTTGGAGCGGGCGCATCATGGTGGATAAATCCTGATGCGAAAAAATATGAATATGACCCGGACCTGGCTAACAAACTGTTAGATGAGGCAGGTTATCCAAAAGATGCAGATGGTGTCAGGTTCAGTTTTACCTTCCCAATTTGGGACCGCTGGTATTCTGTTAATGCTATGGAACTTATCAAGGAAATGTGGAAAGATGTAGGCATAGAAATCAAAATTGAAGTCTATGAATACGTTACCTTCGTAGCAACATTCTCACATGGAGCTGAGGGTTTGAAAGACTATCCGTTGACATATGTCCATATTGGAGGATGGCCTCCTGGAGAGTTAGTCAATCACCATGCTTCGAAGCCAACTGGTACAATGAACATGGGCTATTACAGCAATGCTAGAATTGACCAGTTGAGTGAAGACGTTATGGTGGAAATGGACCCACTAAAGCGAAGAGACATAGTCTTCGAAATGCAGAAGATAGGTAATGAAGAACTACCATTTATACATCTACTATCAGGTGGCTCAACTACGATCTATAGGAATGATTTCAAGAATGTTGAGTCGTTACTGCCTTCTAGGTCAGCCAAAAGCTTTGAAAACATCTGGTGGATACACGGAGAACCCCCTGCAAGTGATGAGCCTATAGCTGGAGCTACTGGAGCTACTGGAGCTGCAGGAGCCGCAGGAGCTAAAGGTAAAGCTGGAGCTGCAGGAGCTGCAGGAGCCGCAGGAGCCGCAGGAGCCGCAGGAGTTACAGGAGCGAAAGGAGCGAAAGGTGACGCTGGCCCACAAGGACCCGTAGGACCCGCAGGAGATTCTGCTCAAACTATGATTCCAACCATTCTCTCTCTAATCGCTGTTGTTGTTTCAATTTTCACCTACTGGCAAACCAAGCAAAATACATAATAGCGCCTAATAATCCCCTTCAATTATTTTCTTTTTTTATTTAAATTTAGTAAACATTATTTTTTCACGTGAGTATACAGAAAAAGTCTTTAATATTATTGTAAGCTAGTTCTAGAGGTGAAATTACTTGAATAAGCTACAAAAAAGTGTTGTAACGGATCTTTCTGGTCATAAGGCTTGGCAACATGCAAATTTTGTTACGCAATTTTTAAGACAACATGGATCTTCAGGACTTAGAGAGTCAATTAAATACTCTAGAGAAAGACTTGAGGAATATGGACTGGATGAAGTTTATGTCGTAAAATATCCCTCTGATGATAATGGTACTGAGGACCTTGGCTTCATTGGATGGGATGTAAACGATGCTTCTTTGGAAATTGTTGGACCTATAGATAAAAAACTCACCTCTTATGATGATGCCCCAACGTGTATTGGGCATTGGAGCATTCCCACGCCTCCAGAGGGAGTTGTGGCAGAGCTAGTTGATGTTGGTAGAGGTGTTGAAGAGTCTGATTTTATAGGAAAAGATGTTCAAGGAAAAATAGTCTTGGCAAGCGGAGAAGGTAATCTACCATGTGGGGTTAGGATGTTTAAACTAGCCATTGAAAAATATGGTGCTATTGGACTTGTCACCGATAATTTTCTGTATGAACGAAATTTACCCGGAGATGATAACAAGGGAAATAGAGTTAGAAGGAACCATCCGGATGCCATTTCCCTATTGAGATGTTGTTCCAAAGAGGGAACTGGTTGGGCTTTTAGTATTTCTCATTCGCAGGGCGAATATCTTAGATCTCTGCTCAAGAATGGCCCAGTTAAATTAAAAGCATTCATTGATGCAAAACTTTTCCCTGGAAAGGGAGAAGCTCTTATAGGCGTAATAAATGGCAGTGAAAAATCTGAACAGGAAGTTTGGTTTGTAGCACATAGCTCTGGTACAAAACCTGGGGGTAACTGTGCTGGTGGAGTTGGGCTATGGATTGAGAATGCTCGAACTATAATGTCGTTGATAAGGCAAGGTAAAATATCTCGACCAAAAAGGACAATCAAATTCATTCTTGGGGCAGAGGGTGCTGGGCTTGGTGCATATCTTAAGACATTTTCAGGAGATTTTAAAAATATATTAGCAGCCTTTGTATATTGTAGTGTTGGAAATGACCAAAGTGAAAGTCAAACTTCTCTAATACTATACAAATCCGCTGAATCCATCCCATCTTACATAAACGATCTCTGCATCGATACTATTGAAAAGGTCTCAAAGGATGGTTTACCACAATTTAAGGATGAGGATAGAGATATCAAATTGATAAGATTTAACACTCTTCCGTATACGCCCTGGAGTGATAACTCTCGACTAATGAGACTTAAGGTCCCGTCACCTTTGTTTATGTCTTGGCCTTGCAAACATTTCCATACTCAATCTTACACAGCTGATAAATTGGATCCAGCAGTGCTCAAACGGTGCGGTGAGGTTACCACAAGTGTAGCGTTGACAATAGCAAATGCGGGAACTGATCAAGCTAGATATATAGCCCATATGGTTGAGTCTAAAGGTGAAGCAAGACTAATGAATGCCTCCGTGCAGACATATGATGATTTATTAGATGAACTTTGTGAGCTGAATAAAGATGGTAAACAAAGAAAAGAAGCTATTAAAAACATAGAGAAAATCGTAAAGTACCGCAAAGGTGAGATAACTTACTTGACTGAACGTAGTCTTGGAGCGCTTGAATCAGTTAAGAGTTTGGTAAATGATTCTTCTTTTTATGATGAAGTGAATTCATTAAAGGAATCATTTTTAAAGAAAAATAAATTTGAAATTGAAAAAATTGATAGCTTTAGTTCATTATTGGAGGAAGTGTAAAAAATGAAAATAGATTGTGAAAATACAATACCCACATTACTAGGAAATACGCTCATTCCCAATCGTCTTACGAGAGAATTTAGATGGAAACTTTATAAATTGATGAAGAAAGTAGATTCTAATATCAATTTTTACTCAACACGTCCCTTGAATCACGAATTTTTGAATTTTATTAACGGAAAACGAACCGTTTCAGATATTGCTGATGCTGTGGGTTACGAATTTGGCATGAGGATTTCAGGGGAACATGTTTTAATGTTTCTCCTTCCTCATAAAGAAAAAGGGTACCTTTCTTTCGAACAAAAAATATAGAGATTTTTTCTTTTCTTTTTAGACCTATAATCTCTGTTCCAAGTTTTTCCTCTTTTCTTTTTTGTGCTTTTATTACATGAGTGGTCTCAAAAAAGTTCACTACTTTAAACTAGAGTTATCTTGAACATGTAGAATCATTCTTATGTTTTCCTTTTCTGAATAAACAGTGCTCCCTCAAATGCCCCTTCAAAATCTAAAATATAGTCACGTATTGAGAGGTGCTCCCTAACGAGTTATCTCATTCTATAGCCGAGGTCTCCCCGGATAATCCGAGGAATCGGCAAAAAAGATTATGCTGTTGTCATCTTGACTTTCAAAAAGTTATCTCTTGAAAACTTGGACGGTGTGGGGCATGTCGCAAGTTGTTAAAGCCTTTGCAGTCGCAGCGAATAGCTTTCCAATGTTTTCAATATCTTTTAGAGATACAACCTCGTTGGCAGAGTGCATATATCTGTTAGGCATCGAGAGTAATCCGCAAATTGATCCTCCCCTCGCTATCTGGAGCGCCCAAGAGTCGTTCCCACTCCTAGCTGGCACTCCACGCCTCTGATACGGGATTCCCTCTTCCTCTGCAACTTTCATCATAAGCTCCCAGAGTTTCCTATTAAATGCCGGGCCTAAGCATATTATCGGACCTTCTCCGAGATTTATACTCCCGACCTTTGATGCTGGTACCCCCGGGGCGAGAACGCTTGTCGTATCTGAGTTCATTGTAACCCATGGATTGAGATTAAACCCCGAAACAGTGGCTCCCCTCAATCCAACTTCTTCCTGCACAGTAGCTACAACATGTATCTTTAGACCTTCAGGGGGATCTTTTTTTAGCTCTTCGAGCGCCACAAGGAGAGACACAACTGCACTAATATCATCGAAAGAAGGCGCTATGACCAGGTCTGAATCCTTTTTTCCAAGATAGTCGAGGCGGGCATCTGGAGTACAGGTGCATCCAGGGAGTACGCCCATATTTACTGCCTCTTCTTTGCTGCTTGCACCAAAGTCGAGTGTCATATTATCAATTGATGGTACTTTTTCCCTCTCTGATGGGTTTGTTACATGTGGGGGAACAGCGCTTATTACACCAATAACATAATCGTTTGGTCCATCTCCTACCCAGATTTTAACCCTTAATCCGTATGCTGTCCTCTTATCCCATCCTCCTACATTGACGATGCTAGCATATCCTTTGTCGTCCACATTCTTTATCATAAATCCAAGTTGATCGTAGTGACCGCTGATCATAACGGATCTTTCGCCGTCGCCAAGGGTTCCGATTACGTTTCCAATCACATCTACCGAAACGGTATCACAATACCGAGAAAATTGTTCAATGATCTTTTTCCTTCGTTGCTCCTCAAATCCAGGGACTCCTGGAGCTTCAATTAACTCATTAAGAGTTTCATAAATATTTAGAACCATACAAACACTTATTCTAGGCAATATGTGGTTTGATTTAAAGATGGTGATGTGCGCGCGAAGCGTTATTATTCTAAAGATTGTTTGTACCATCAATTGACCATTATGAAAATCTTCTTCTTAATGAATTGCGCCCTCACAGGCAGGTTCTTGGGTGCACTCTTAAGAGATCATTTATTTTACACGCGTAACATATGGTCGCCGAGAACGCTTGTACAGGTGACAAGTGTATTAAAGCTATCCAGCTTCTGGACGCTTTAATCTGGAATAGCAAGTATTGTACTGATGTATTCCTTTCTTTCAGGGTGTAATGAGTGAAGTCTATTTTTTCTATCTTCTAAAAGGATATTGCGCTCTTGATACGTCGCGGGGGCGATTAACTTCCATTGTTTTATAACAATTTCTTGCATTTAAAAGGTTTAGAATAAAGAAAGACGACTTGTCATGTATCTAAAAAGATCATGTATTTTACGTTCACGAAGATTCATAACCTCCCGATATCCAACAGTTATTGTGCAGACTCAGGTCGATGGCAGAGCCATTCTCGTCATGCTCAAGACTAATGTCCATGATCATACAGTATACCATCTCAAGCTCAATGAGCTCCGTACCCTTATAGAGACCATGGGCATCAAGGTCATCGGAAATGTCGTCCAAAGTAGACACCGCCCCTTTGCAAAATACCATATCGGAAGTGGCAAGGTCAAGGAGATCGCAAAGAAAGCACGGAGACACAACGTCAACATCATTGTTTTCTATAATCTCCTCCGTAGCAGCCAGAAACTCAACCTTATCCAGGCCCTTGGAGTTGATGTCGTTGACCGCTATGAGGTTACTCTAGAGATCTTCAATCGTATGGCATCCGATACCCTGAGCCAGCTCCAGATAGAGGCCGCCCGCCTGGAGAAGCTTGCTCCGTACTTCAAGCTCGAGGCTAACCTTAGGTTCCATAATGACCGGCCATTCTTCCGGAGTATGGGAGAGTACGCGTTCCATAGTCAGATGCGGGAACTCACCCGGCGCCAGGCCGCTAACAAACGAAATATCGAAAAACTCCTCAAGGAAAAGCGCGAACGTATTAGAAAACGTCGCCGCCTCGGTTACCCCACCATTTGTGTCGCTGGCTATTACAACGCCGGGAAGACAAGTCTCTTCAACGCCATCACTGGTGACAATAAGCCCGTAAGTGATAAGCCCTTCACCACCCTGAGCAGCAAATACCAGCGCCGCTTTGTCGATTATGAAACTACACTACTTTTCATCGATACCATAGGATTTGTTATTGACCTTAACCCCCGTCTCATCAAGAGTTTCGAGCTTAACCTTGAAGACCTCAGGAGCGCTGATATGGTCATCCTCCTTCTGGACGCAACTGACGCCCTTCTTATCCTCCGGATCAAGATCGCAGAGGGAATCCGCCTCCTCAGTGAGATGGACATACCTCGGGAGAAGATCCTTATTGTGTTCAATAAAATTGATCTAAATCCCGCTGCCGTCAACCTAGGTAAAGAGCTTAACCTTGAGCGTAAGGGTCTCCCTTGGACCACTGTCTCTGCCAAGGAAAGGACTAACCTTAATGAACTTCTTATGACCCTTAAAGCTCAGCTCATCCGGCTTGCTCAAGCCCCCGAGGCCAAGGATGAATATAGTATTGTCCAGTAGAGCTGAAGAGGTTGTCGCCCGACTCCTGAACTTTTACAAACGTACCTGGCGCCACACATCTAACGATCCCTTTAGATCCCTCGTTGGTACTATTTTGAGCCAGAACACCAACGGTAGGAACCGTTCCACTGCGCAGACCCGCCTTGAGGAGATGATCGGAATAACTCCAGATAGTCTTGCAACCGCACCCCTTGAAGACATCATTGAAGCTATCCGTCCAGCCGGGATGTACAACCAGCGGAGCAAGGTCCTCAAAAATGTATCAAAGGAGATTCTTGAGCGCTTCCAAGGTTCACTGGACCAAGTAATGAAGAAACCTTTTTCCCAGGCAAGAAAAGATCTCATGAGTCTCCCAGGTGTAGGGCCTAAGACCGCTGATGTTACCCTCATGTTTGCTACGGGAAGCAATATAGTACCTGTCGATAGGCACATTTTCAGAATCTCTCAGCGCCTTGGGGTTGTCCCCCTAAATGCTACATACGACAAAGTCAGGCTAACCCTTGAAGCCGCCACTGCCTTAGATAGACGCCAGGACATCCATGTTTTCCTCATACGTTTTGGCCGGGAGATCTGTAAATCCAGAAATCCTCGATGTTATATTTGTCTCCTAGAAGATCTCTGTTTATACTCCAGCAAATACCTAAATACGGGAAATGATGACTGAACCCCGGCGCGTCAGCGTTTGATCTCCTAACTCAATCTTCCTGATAGTTCAAATATTATATATATTTCATGCAGTTAATTCAAAGTACTTAATCAAGGGTTGAAAGGAAATGTACAACGGATCAATGAAAAAGCTAATTTTGTTAAAGATAGATGCAATATGTTTCAATGAACGTTGTTCTCCATAATGCTAAACTCCAACATGGTGATCAAAAGATCAAGCTTTAAACAAATGTCTCTACTAGCAAAATAATTTTACCTAAAATAAATCGAATATTAATAGTATATTTAACGGTTTTTAAAATTATTTTTAATGTCTCTTTATATTCCCTTCATTTCCTTGATTAAAAAGAAATAAAAACTCAAATTCCCTTGAAAAGAGACTAAATTCCGAAGTAGACGAATGTAAACTGGCTTATTCCCTTTTTTAACTCTATACGAATCATTTAAATCTCTGTTGCGTTGTTTCTTAACAACTAGCAAAAAAAATGAGTTGAGTATTTGTGCCTAGAGTACGATCACCTAAACGTGGTTCCCGGGCGTTCTCGCCAAGAAAACGAGCCAAGAATATAAACGGCAGGGTGAGATTCTGGCCTGAGGCCAGAGGTGACCCCCATCTCCTAGGCTTTGCAGGCTATAAAGCCGGCATGACTCACGCTTTCGTCATTGAGGACAGGCCTAATTCCCCTGATTTTGGGATGGAGATGAAAAATGCTGCGACTATTATCGATGTACCTCCTATGACTATCGTAGGAATCAGGGGATACGAGAAAACTTATGATGGCCTCAAGGCTATAGCCGAGGCATGGATGGATGATCTACCCATAAACGTCCTCAAGACGATTAAAACTATTAGAGGTATAAAACCTGATAGTGGCCTCAAGATTCTCGATAGATTCGTTGACAGGATCCACCAGTTAAGAGTTATTGCTGCAACCCAGCCCCACAAAGCTGGGGTCTCCAAGAAAAATGCGGACATCTTAGAGATAGCCATTGGAGGTGGCTCTATACCGGATCAACTGGAGTACGCTAAAGGGCTTTTTGGAGAACGTAAAGGAATTTCTGATATCTTCAAACTAGGTGAGACGATCGATATTATAGGCGTTACCAAGGGTAAGGGATTTCAAGGCCCAGTAAAGCGTTGGGGCGTCAGGATTCTTCAAAGGAAATCCAGGAAAACCAAACGAGGCGTCGCATCCATAGGTCCATGGAAGCCACGGCGTGTAATGCCAGGTGTCCCCCGAGCTGGCCAGATGGGTCTTCACAATAGGATGGAGCGTAACAAGCGCATCCTTCTTATGGGCTCAGACTTTAAGAGGGTGACCCCTGCAGGGGGATTCAAGAGTTACGGCAATCTTCAAGGAGACTATGTTCTCCTTAAAGGGAGTGTCATGGGCCCAGCTAAGAGGCTTATAACTTTGAGAAAGGCGTCACGGAGATTGAAAAATCCCTTGGACCCAATCAAAGTCACTTATCTTAACACGGAGTTCAGGAATGGAGAGAACTAATATGAATGCCACTGTGCTCAATCTCGAAAACGAGAAAAAAGGCGATCTTGAAATACCAATAATTTTTCAGACCCCTATTAGGCCTGATTTGATTAAAAAAGCTGTCTTGTTTCAACAGTCTCATAGATTCCAGCCACAAGGTAGAGACCCTCGTGCGGGGAAGCGGACTAGCGCCGAATCATGGGGTACCGGCAGGGGCATGTCCCGTGTTCCTCGGCAAAAAGGGAGTAGTAGAGCAGCCTTTGGTGTAAGCATTGTAGGGGGTCATGCTGCTTTCCCCCCTAAATCGGAAAAGATCATTAGGAAAGAGATTAACAAGAAAGAGCGACGACTAGCTATAAGGTCCAGCATCGCCGCCTCAGCAAAACGGGAGGTAGTTGCCCACCGTGGGCATTCGGTTGATACTATTAGCCAGCTCCCTATTATCGTAGACGATGAGATGCAGAGCCTAAAGAAAACTAGGGAAGTAAAGATCCTCTTCCAGAAGCTCGGAATCTGGCCCGACGTTGAGAGAGCCGACAGGAAAAAAATAAGAGCAGGTAGAGGCAAGACTAGAGGTAGGAAAAAAAAGGAAGGCAAAGGTCCTTTGATCGTTATCTCGGAGGATCTTGGTATAGTTAAAGCTGCTATGAACCTGCCAGGAGTTGACATAGTTAACGTCCGGAACCTGAACGCTGAGTTACTTGCCCCAGGAGCACATCCCGGACGGTTAGTAGTTTGGACAGAATCCGCTTTTAATGCTCTCGACAAGGTCTGGGGAGGCGGAAACATATGAATCCCCATGATGTTATCCTCTATCCTTTAATGACGGAGAGATCTGTATATATGATCGAGAATGAAAATAAGCTTGTTTTCATCGTAAATAGGAACGCTACAAAGCACGATATATCAAAGGCTGTCCAGAGTCTTTATAGAGTTGAAGTAAAGTCGGTTAACACGCTCATCAGCAGAAAGAGCGTCAAAAAAGCCTTTGTGAAACTCACAGAATCACATAACTCATCAGATCTAGCCATAAGGCTGGGAATTTTATAGGTGTAATAAATGGGTAAAAAGCTCAGGGTTCAACGGCGCGGTCGGGGTGGCTCCGTCTTTAAAGCCAAGTCGATGGGGAAGATAGCCCCTACTAGCTATCCCCCCATGAGTTTTGAGACTGTTATCGGAGTAGTCTCAAGTCTTCGCCATGAGACTGGAAGAGGTGCACCACTCGCATATATTAAACTTAACCAAGAAAATGGATATTATGTAGCAGCACCTGAGGGAGTTTATATCGACCAAGAGATCTCTTTAGGCTCTAAAGCTGCTGCGAAGGTCGGTAATGTCCTTCCACTTGGGTCTATTCCTGAAAGTACAATGGTTTGTAATCTAGAGCTAAGGCCAGGGGATGGCGGAAAGATCGCAAAGTCCTCCGGAAGCTTTGCTATAGTGGTTGCTCATAGAGGGGAAAAAACTACTGTGAAGCTTCCTTCTAAGAGGAATGTCCAGCTCTCCAATAAGTGTAGGGCTACCATCGGCATTGTAGCGGGTGGTGGCCGCACCGAAAAGCCCTTCCTGAAGGCGGGAGAAAGGTTCTATCTCAAGCGGGCGAAGAATCAGGTCTACCCGGTAACGAAAGGAGTTAAGATGACTGCGGCCTCCCATCCTCACGGTGGAGGACGCCATAGGCGGCCAGGTAAATCAACAACTGTCTCCAGACATGCGCCACCGGGGAAGAAGGTTGGTCTCATCGCCGCTCGGAATTCAGGGAAAAAGAAGAGGGAAAGAGGCTCCTAGCCCAAATCCCTATATAGCTGTATTGAATTGGTGAAGTCGAAATGCCAAGAGAATTCCTCTATAAGGGTCGGAACGAAGAAGATCTAAAAACTCTTTCCATGGACCAGTTTATTGGTCTCCTTCCCTCTAGAATGAGGCGAAGTCTTCGTAGGGGAATTAGCGATAGGCAGAGAATACTTATTGAAAAAATTAGAGCATGGGTCCCTGAAAAAAAGCCCGTCAGGACCCACATAAGGGATCTTGTAATTCTTCCCGAGATGGTTGGTAAGATCGTACACGTTTTCAATGGTATCGAGTTTATCGAGGTGAGGATCGACATTAAAAAAGTAGGGCATTACTTAGGTGAATATGCTATCACAAACAGACCTGTAAGGCATGGTCGTCCTGGTATTGGGGCATCAAGGAGTTCCATGTACATTCCTCTTAAATAGCTGATTCTTCTACCCGTAACATAAATCTTCAATACCCCTTTAACTATATTTTCAAAAATTCAATCTAAATTCTCAATATTTAATACTCTTTCATGATATTGACGCCTTTTCAAGCTTTTAATCCGTTCAAAAAGGTTTTTATAAGAAACCATAGTTTATGGGGGCGTACGGTGCGTATATGCCCTCGTTCAAGTATTCGATTAATGGGCTTGACCCCGATAGGACCGCGATAGCCAGTGGTAGGGACTTAAGAATATCCCCAAAAGCAGCGAGGGAGATTTGTAATTACATTAAGGGGATGAGGCTCGAAAAGGCAAAAGAGATCTTGGAAGGGGTTATAGCAATTAAAACGCCAATTCCTTACAGGAGACATAATAAAAAGGTCGCTCATCGTAAAAGAGCTCAGGGTTTTGATGCGGGGCGTTTCCCCCAAAAAGCTGCGGGGGTTATACTTAAGGTCCTAAACAGCGTTGAGTCAAACGCAGAGTTCAAGGGCTTGTATTCGGAACGTCTTAAGATTATTCACATAGCTTCCAATAGAGCACGCGTTGTACGTAATTTTATACCTAGGGCTTTCGGGAGGTCCTCACCTCACTATAACCACCTGACTCATATAGAGATCGCCGTCGAGGAATTTTAATGTCTTTAGTCAAGAAAATCGTGCAAGATTCCCTCCTAAAAGTTAAGGTGGACGAACTCCTTGCTGAGGAGTACGAACAAGCCGGCTACGGAGGTATCACACTCACCAAGACCCCTCTTGGTACTCAGATCAATCTCTATGCTATGAGGCCGGGGAGAGTTATTGGGAAGAGGGGTACTGCCATAAGGCAGGCATCTGCGCGCTTAGAGAATGAACTACATCTACCTAATCCCCAGATCACTGTGGTGGAAGTAGAGGTCCCAGAACTAGACCCTCGAATCATGGCTGCAAGAATAGCTAACGCCTTGGAGCGAGGCATTCACTATAGGAGAGCCCTCTTTTGGTCTCTGAGGCGTACCATGGAGTCTGGAGCTCTAGGATGCGAGATCCTCCTCAAAGGAAAGCTTAGGAGCGATAGGGGGCGCTACGAAAAGGTTGTTGATGGATATATTCCAAAGGCGGGGGAACCTACTCAAAGATATGTCCGGAGAGCAGTCATTCAAGTCAAACAAAAGAAGGGAACCTTTGGCGTTACGGTTGTAATCGTGCCTCCTGATGCCAAGTTCCCTGATAAGGTGGATCTCTCTGGGCTTCCAGTAATTGAATATCCTGAGGACGAGATTGAACTACCCAAAGGCACAGAGCTTGATGCAGTCGAGGGAGGAGAGGCTTTAGAAGAAGATCTTTCAAAGCAAGGTGAAGGCTTAGGGCCCCTTACAACATTGGAACATACTCAAGATGATGCTGAAAACACTTTAGTGACAAGTGTATCCACAGAAGTTGAGACAACTGAGAGTTCGGAGGCAATAGCCGATATTTCAGCTGAGGTATCAGAGCCTGAAATATTGACCCAATCCATAGATAATAAGTCCGCCCTGAGTCCTGGCGAAATAGTCTCAGATGCATCAAAAGTAACCGAAGAAAAAGAGAAAATTCAAGAGTCCTCTCCCGTCAAAGAATCTCCCACGGTTAAAAAAATTAAACCTCCAGCGGAACCCGACGTCTTAAAGGTTGAGGACTCCGAATTAACCCCGAAGAAAGATCTTGAGACAATTACAATTGATGTCCTAGAGGTGGATACTCTAGAGACGCGCAAGCTAGTAGATTCAACTATAGATATAGAGAGTTCAAAAGAACTTGCTTTAACCATAGAAGAGTGCCCAGCTATAGAAAAGGCTCCTAAAGTTAAAGTAGCTGGTATCCCCGAAAAGCAATTAGCAGCGGATAATATAGAGGCTTCCGAGTCATTAGACAATTCTGAGACAAAAAAGAAGGAATAACACTTGCCTATTCTAAGAATGAGTCAGATACGGGAAATGTCTCGTGAGGATCAAGAGAGACGCCTCGGTGAGTTCAGGACTGAGCTTTCTAAGGTTAATACAACGATCCAATCTGGAGGCTCCCTTGATAACCCTGGCAGGGTCAAGTCCCTTAAGAAGGCCATCGCAAGGGTGCTCACCGTTATGCGGGAGGATGAACTCTCCTAATGAGTCCCATTTCTTCAAGGAACCTATTGAGGCATGAGCTTATTGGTCTTAGGGCCGGAGTTGTCAGGAGTAAAAACTCCACCCATCATGTAATAGACGGACCAATTGTCGACGAGAGCCTTAAGACACTGGTAATCAATCAGAACGGTGAATCTAAAAGAGTCCCAAAGAAGGACGCTACATTCATTCTTAAACTCTCCAGCGGTCCGGTTGAGGTCGAGGGCGCGGTTTTGTACGGTAGGCCTGAGGACAGAATCAAAAAGAAGGTTAAAAGAAGATGGTAAATATATGATGTCATTCAAAGAACCAGAGACCAAGTGCGACGATATTGACTGTCCTTTCCACGGAAACCTCAGCACAAGGGGTCGAATCCTAGAGGGCACAGTCATGAGTGATAAGATGGCAAAATCCGTCATCATTAGCATTGAATATACTAAATATTACCCAAAATACGAAAGGTACGCTAGACTCCACAACCGTATCCCAGCACATAATCCCCCTTGTATTGATGCTAGGCGAGGGGATAAGGTAAAAATCGCCGAGTGCCGTCCCCTCAGTAAAACTAAGACGTTTGTAGTGGTTGAAAAGGAGTAAAATCAAATGTCGAAGAGAATGAAGCGTAGGGTAGGAATGCGGCGACGCATTTCCACCGGTCTCGTAACCGGAAGCATGATCAACTGCGCTGATAACACAGGTGCAAGGAAGCTCAAACTCATCCAAGTGGTTGGCTATAAGGGCGTGAGGAGGAGACTTCCACCTGCAGGTGTAGGTGACCTTATCATTGTGTCCTGTAGGCAGGGAACCCCTGAGATGAGAAGGCAACTTTTCAACGCTGTAGTAATACGACAGAGGAAACCCTACCCAAGGCGTGACGGGTCATGGATCCAGTTCTATGATAACGCTGCAATTATCCTCACGCCAGACGGGGAGATGAGAGGCTCTGATGTCAAAGGACCCGTAGCTAAGGAGGCAGTAGAGCGTTGGCCTAGATTAGGCACTATCTCCAGGATTGTGGTCTAATGAAGAAAGGGATCACTAAGCCCGGAAAAAACCGAAAGATACGGTTCAACGCCCCTCATCACACTAAAAGGAAGTTCTTTTCTGCCCCATTATCGCCGTCCCTGAAAACTAAGCACGGAACCCGGTCAATGCCTATTATCAAGGACGATACAGTTCAGGTCACAAAAGGAGACCAAAGACTTTCTGAGGGAAAAGTCCTTAGGGTGGACTCAAAGCGGGTTAAGATATATATTGGGGGCATTACTCGAACTAGGATGGACGGTTCTATCGTACAAATTCCAATACGTCCAGAGAACGTTATGATTACAACCTTAAATCTCGACGATAGCCGAAGACGCGAGAAGCTAGAACGCCGGGGTTATGAAATGAAGAAAGGAGAGGACTGAAAAATGGGCAAAAAAGGACCTTCAAGGCACATGAAAAGACAGGTATCCCCAAAATTTTGGCCTATACATAGGAAGGCCAATGTCTGGTCGGTTAAACCAAATCCTGGACCCCATCCTTCAAAGCTCTCTACGCCCCTCACCATAGTTCTTAGGGATTTTTTGGGGATCACAAAGACGGCAAAAGAGGCTAGTAGGATCATCAATAACGGCAAGGTCAAAGTCGACGGGAAAATCCGTAAGGACTCGCGATATTCCATTGGTCTCATGGATGTTTTAGAGTTCCCTGAGGCAGATCAGCGATACAGAGTTCTCCCCAAGCATGGGGGGAAGTTTATACTTCACCCTATCTCAAAAGCAGAGACTGGTTATAAACTCTGTAGAATCGTTGGGAAGACTAATGTAAGAGGAGGTAAAACCCAGATCAACCTTCATGATGGCCGAAGCATCCTCGTCCAGGGGCGTAGCTACTCCGTAGGGGATATTGTGAAGCTTGACGTGACGGAGCAGGAGATCATCGATCACATAAGTTTCAAGCCAGGTGTTAGAGTGATTGTCACCGGAGGAAGATCGCAAGGACAGTTTGGTATTCTCCTAGATCTTGGAAAAGAGCCAGGGAAAAAGAGGACAGCTAATATCCGGACCCTTGAGAACAACAATATTAGAACCCTTGCGAGCTATGTTTTTGCAGTGGGCACCGAGACCCCCCTTATTTCTCTACCAGGCGTTGAATTATAATGACTAAGGAACCTTCCAAATTGGATAATCAAGTAGCTTCCGAGGAAACTATTCACAAAATCTCAAAAGTTAGAGTGGATGAGACCTCCCTAAGCGTAGCTCAACCTAAAACTAAGGCTCAAAAAATACCTCCTGAAGAATTTATTGAGAACGACCTCGTAGAGATTGTGAAGCCTGAGTCGAGCAATCCTGAAGAACTGGTTATTAACCGTACCGAGGTTGTGGAGGTTCAATCTATCAAGGAGAAACCCTATAACCTCCCCTCTAAGACCCGGAATTCTAGGGTCAGGTCATCGATGCAGGATCTCATGATTGGGAAGGTCGTGGTCAATATAACCGTAGGAGCATCGGGAGAGCCCCTGGACAGAGCTATGACGATCCTAGAGAGCCTAACAAATCAGAAGCCTGTTTTCAGACGGGCCAAGCAGACAATTCGAGCATGGGGGGTGAGGCGTAATGAACCTATAGCTTGTATGGTGACCTTAAGGCGGGAAAAGGCAGAGGCTTTACTGAAGAAGACATTTCCGGCGGTTGGCAACCTAATCAATCCCCGAAGTTTCGACATGCAAGGTAACTTTGCCTTTGGCATAAGGGAGCATATTGATATTCCCGGTCAGAGGTATAACCCGAATCTGGGTATAGTTGGCATGGATATCATGGCGACCGTGGAGCGGCCTGGCTACAGGGTTTCCCGAAGAAGACGAGCGAAAAGTAGTATAAATCAATCTCATAGAGTCACAAAAGAAGAATCGATCGAGTTTATTAAGCAGAGCTTCGGTGTACAGGTAGGACTCCCAGATGAGTAAAGTCAGAACTAAACGCTACGGCAAGGGTAGTAGGAGCTGCACCCGTTGTGGTACTTTCGACGGCCTCATCAGGAGGTACGGGCTCAACGTTTGTAGACAATGCTTTAGGGAGATTGCTGTTGATCTCGGATTTAAAAAATTTAGGTGAGGTTATTGGATCCACTCGTTAACGCACTTAATACGATGCTTGTTCATGAGGAGAGGCACAAGAAGGAGTGTATCATTACCCCCGCATCAAACCTTGTCGGCAGGGTGCTCCGCATTTTCCAGACAAAGGGCTATGTTGGAGAGATTGAGTTCATTGACGACGGTCGCCAAGGAAAGTTCCGCGTCCAGTTATTCGGAAGGATTAATGATTGCAAGGCGGTAAGGCCCCGGTTCTCCGTCAAGGTAAAGGGTTTGGAAAGGTATGAGAAAAGGTTCCTCCCAAACAGAGACTTGGGAATCCTTATAATTTCTACGCCCAAAGGGATCGTAACCCACCAAGAGGCCAGGGAACAAAATTCAGGTGGAAGGGTTTTAGCCTATATCTTCTAGGTGGTTAAATGACAGTCACCATTGTTGAGAACAGTGTCGATATTCCCGATGGGGTAAAACTTACTTTAAAGGGGAAGAACATAACTGTTGTAGGGGATAAGGGCAAAGTTTCGAGAGACTTTAGCCATACAAAGCTTGATCTGGAGCACTTGGGGGCCTCTCTTAGAGTTTGTGCTATTAACCCCCGAAAAAAGGAATCAGCCCTTGTAAATACAATTACTGCTCACGTACGGAACATGGTAAAGGGTGTCACTAAGGGTTTTACTTATAGGCTAAAGATCGTATTCGTCCACTTTCCCATGAGCGTAAGGATCCAGAATAAGACATTCATCATCCAAAATTTCATCGGAGAACGAAAAGACCGTTATGCAGATATTGCTGGAGATGCAAACGTCACGGTCCAAGGTGAAGACGTTATAGTAACAGGTGTTGATATAGAGGAGGTCTCTCAAACTGCTGCAAATATCCAACAGGCCTGCAAGATCAGAAAGAAGGACCTAAGAAAGTTCCTCGATGGTATCTATGTTTACAGTAAGGAATGATTATAATGAAAGATGGTGAAAAAAGGCGACTGATGCAGGTAAGAAAGAGGATATCTCAAAAGAGGCCTCATTTTCGCCAGTTTGAAGAATGGAGACTAGTTAGGATTAAGGACCATTGGCGTAGGCCTAAGGGTATCGATAACAAGATGCGCCAGAAGAGGAAGGGGTGGCCGAGAACAGTCAATGTAGGGTTCCGATCCCCAAAGGCGGTAAGGTATCTTCACCCCTCTGGAATGGAGGAGGTTGCAGTCTTCAACGTTGGAGACCTAACCATCGTAGACCCCGATAAACAGGTCGCTAGGATCGGAGGATCCGTAGGCCTTAGAAAGAAGCGGCTCATCGTAAAGCGAGCCCTCGAATTAGATATCCGAATCCTTAATCCTGGCAATATCGACTCTAAAGAGGCATCCATATCCGAGGAAATAACTGGAGAGCTCCATAAAGAGGAAGAAAAGACGCCTGAGAATGCATTGGATAATGCTGAGGAAGGTGTGAAAGAATGAATCTTAAAAACCAAAGGAGACTTGCTGCATCCGTTCTCGATGTGGGGAAAAACCGGATCTATTTTGATCCTGAATCCATAGAGGATATTGATACAGCAATCACTCGTAACGAGATAAGGAAACTCATCAATGATGGAGTAATCAAGGCTTTGCCTTTGCGGACCACTAGTCGTGGTAGGGCACGGGTGAATCTGGCCCAGAAGAAAGCCAAGAGGCGCAAGGGTCCAGGATCAAGAAAGGGAGCTAAATTCTCTGTAATCTCCCGCAAGACCCGGTGGATAGGGAAGATTAGGTCTCAAAGGCGTAGGCTTAAGCGTCTCAGGAAACGGAGGACTATCACCGTGAGAACTTATAGAAACCTCTACCGGAAGGCGAAGGGTGGCATTTTTAGGAGTGTAGCAGAGCTGGAGAGGTATATTACTGAGAACGACCTAAGGAGGCGTGCTTTTGGCTAGAGGCCCTAGGTACAGAGTTTCTTATCGAAGGAGACGGGAGGCTAAAACCAACTACAGGGTTAGACGTATCATGGCAGCATCGGGAAGGACCCGATTTGTGGTACGCTCGAGCAACAAATACATTACGATTCAGCTTGTTACTTCGAAGATTGTAGGCGACATAGTTCACACTCAGTCTAACTCTATGGAGCTCGAAAAATACGGATGGATAGGCGGAAAAAAGAATACATCTGCAGCGTATCTTCTTGGACTTTTAGCCGGTAAGAAAGCACTAAGTCTTGGAATAGACACAGCGATTCTTGATCTAGGTCTTATCCGTCCAACAAAGGGTGCAAAGGTCTTCGCGGCGGTGAAGGGAGCACTAGATATAGGCTTAAAGATACCATGCGACAGCGAAATCATCCCGAAACTAGGGAGAATAGAGGGTCAAAATATCTCAAAATACGCAGCCTCATTTGAGGATAAATCCGAGTTTGAAAGAGTGTTTTCAGGATATCTCAAAAGGGGATTGAACCCCCAAGACCTCCCGGGACATTTTAATACAGTAAAGGCTGGCATCATGGAGGCATCAATATGAGCGATAGGAGAAGAAGACCAAGGCCGAACCCTCTGGACAATTGGGTCCCGAAGACTCGTCTAGGTCGCATGGTCTTTGAGGGGCAGATTACATCCCTCTATGAGATATTTGAGGAAGGATACCGAATCAAAGAGGTGGAAATTATAGACGTTCTTGTTCCCGATCTTAAAGATGATGTTGTCGATATTAACCTCGTGCAAAAACAGACTGACGCCGGAGAACGCTCTCGTTTCAGGGCTGTAGTCGCCATCGGGAACGGGGATGGCCTCATAGGCATTGGACTCGGCAAGGCCCCACGGGTCAGGAACGCCATCGAAAAGGGTATCCGGGACGCAAAGTTAAAGCTATATCCAATCAGGAGAGGTTGCGGAAGCTGGGAATGTGACTGCAGAGAGACTCACTCGGTACCTTTTAAGGTCTCAGGGAAGAGTGGAAGCGTCACTATGACTCTGATTCCTGGATCTAAGGGTCTCGGTCTTGTAGCCGGGGATATTGCAAAAAGGGTGCTCATCCTCGCTGGTATAAAGGATTGCTGGTCGAAATCCATTGGCGCCACTCAGACCACTGTCTCATTTTCGTTGGCAACATTTGAGGCCTTAAAAAACACAATGAAACTAATGACCGTTGAGGATTGGGCGGTATAGATTGGAGCGCCAGTGCATACTTGCCATACGCATCCGTGGAGGAGTCAACGCCACGATGAGAGTCGAAGACACCCTAAAGATGCTCAGGCTTGATAGGAACATGGCCTCAACACTCCTCGACGACAGACCCGAGTATAAGGGAATGTTACAACATGCCAAAGACTATGTTACATGGGGAGAGCCCACAGTTGAGACGGTCCGACTCCTTCTTAAAAAAAGGGGAAAGCAGGCTGGAGATTATCCCATCAGCGAGGAAACTCTGAGGGCTTCTGGATACAATAGCCTCGATGCTCTTGCATCGGCTCTCTGCTCGGGGGACGCCGAATTCCATAAGCTAAATGGCATTAAACCATTCTTCAGACTCCATCCCCCCAAGAAAGGCTTCAAGAGGACTGTTAAGCGCCCCTATAGAAGCAGAGGTGAGCTCGGTTATAGAGGAGATGCCATTAACGAACTCGCTAAACGAATGGCTTGACCCAACTGGCGATTCTTTGATTATTTGCTTATCTAGACCCTCGTCAACTACCACTTCTGGTCTGGAGTTTTCAAGACTTTTATTGCATTGGGTGGGTCAAGCTATTAAGGAATGTTTTTATTGAATTCATGTTCCTTTGATACGGGCGGGTGAGAAAATGCCCCATAAACTAAAAAAAAGTAGAAAACAGCGTGGATCCAGATATTGCGGCTGGGGTCAAGTCGGTCAGCACCGAAAAGGTGGTATGCGGGGTGGCAAGGGTAAAGCTGGCGGCAGAAAGCACTTTTGGATTCGGACGGTAAAATACGAGCCTGATCGTTACAAGAATATTGGCTTTAAGCCACCATCTTCTCTAAAGCCTAGAGCTGATACAATCAATATAGGAGAGCTTATGGAAATTGCAGTTAATGTCCACGGCATTGAGGTCATTGCAGCTGGAACTGAAGGCCTTATTCTTGACCTTGATTCCATGGGGATCCAAAAGCTCCTGGGCAAAGGGTGTATCGGTGCCCCATTTCACGTAAAAGTCTCGGAGTGTAGCTTCCGGGCCCAAGAGAAGCTTAAGGCAGCTGGCGGCCAGATCATCGGGGCCGAGTGATACACGTGGGCACCTTCCTCAACCTGTTCAAGCCCATTTCCCATATCATACCGGAGGTAAAGGCGCCTGAAAAAAAGATAGGCTTCAACCAGAGGTTGCTCTGGACCCTCCTTGCCCTTATAGTCTACCTTGTTATGGCCGAAACCCCTCTGTATGGGATCCCTCTTCAACAGGGCCAAGGAGGGCTCCAGTCCATGAGAATTATATTCGCTTCCACCCGTGGGACTCTCCTCGAGCTGGGGATAGGTCCCATCGTCACCGCTGGGCTCATTATTCAGCTCCTTGCTGGCTCAGACATCATAGAATTTGATAACACCAAACCCGATCATAGGGCGTTATTTGCAACTGCAAGCAAGGTGTTCTCATTTCTGATGATCTTCCTCCAGGCAGGGCTCATGATCATGGGGGGTACATACGGCTCGATCGGTTTCTCAAAAGCTCTCCTAGTATTCAGCCAGCTCCTAGCCGCCGGATTGTTTATCATGCTACTAGACGAGCTGATCCAAAAAGGTTGGGGTATTGGAAGCGGGATAAGCCTGTTTATTGTGGCAGGGATCACCAAGACCATCTGGTGGAGTTCTTTCGCTCTCTACACGGTCGGAGACGGCAAACGATATGGCGCGATTCCTGCGTTGCTTGAGACGATTTTCCGGAGGGAACCTGTTTGGAACTGGCTTCATAGGACAGGAAGTTGGCCTGATATGTTAGGCCTGATCACTACAATAGCAGTCTTCGCGTTTGTTGTCTATATTGAGGGAATGAAAATAGAGCTCCCCATCAGTCATTCTATGTATCGGGGCTTTCGGGGGAAGATGCCCATCAAGCTTCTGTACGTCTCAAATATCCCTGTTATTCTAGCCTACGCAGTTTTTGCTAATATCCAACTGCTTGGGCAGCAGATATTCTTCAGATTCAATCAGGACAGTGCAAATGGGGCCCTGAATCTTTTAGGGACATACAACGCGACTACCGGAAGACCCACTGGTGGACTGGCGTATTATGTTTCGTCTCCGGGCGCTTTGGACGCTG
This sequence comes from Candidatus Bathyarchaeota archaeon, assembly GCA_030739585.1. NCBI lineage: Archaea > Thermoproteati > Candidatus Bathyarchaeota > Candidatus Bathyarchaeota archaeon. The sequence goes on along the minus strand of JASLYX010000008.1, from coordinate 34,173 downwards.
TCGTAGGTGACCCCGTTCGGGCTATAATCTACACTTTTATAGTAGTGGGGGTTTGCGTTCTGTTCTCCATAACATGGCTTGAGATAGGAGGCTTGGGGGCGGAGAACATGGCGGATCAGCTCCTCGGGTCAGGAATGCAGATACCCGGGTTTAGAAGAAGCAGAAGACCTTTGGTTAACCTTCTAAACAGGTATATTCCCACCATAACCATCATCAGCGGACTAATAGTGGGAACCCTCGCCGCCCTCTCCGAGTTCTTAGGTGTCTTTGGCTCTGGGATGGGAGCTCTTCTATGCGTGAGCATACTCTACCAGTACTACCAGACCATGGTTCAGGAACAAGTTGAAGATCTATACCCCTTTCTGAGGGGCGCCTTCCGGTGACTCAGGCGGTCGCCATATGAGTGAGACAGTGAAACTGTTCAACGACGACTTTTATCTAACCACCTTTAAGGGAAAGGTAGTGAGTATCGACGGCAATATAGTAGAGCTGAACCAAACAGGCTTCTACCCAGAAGGCGGTGGCCAGATCGGGGACATCGGAGTTCTAGGCGGCATGAGGGTCATCGACACAGGGAAGAAAAATGAGACCATCCATCACATTCTCGAAACTCCACCTGTTTTTAAAGTCGGTGATTATGTTGACTGTGAGATTGATTGGAATCACCGATATCGTATCATGAAGCTCCATTCAGCATCCCATCTAATGGAGTACTTCCTCTGGCAGAGCATAGGAATGATGGACAGGGTTGGCTCCAGGGTTGACGAAAAAAAGGATCGAACTGATTACGTCTATGAGGGCCGCCTACCAGCAGAGGGGCTGGCAAAATCCCAGAAGGATACCAACGCTTTCCTTGCTGAGGGACACGATATAACCATTAGTCCCGACCCCCAGAGTCCAAAGATTCGTATTTGGCAATGCGGTCCGGTGAGGATGCCGTGCGGAGGGACTCATGTAAAGAATACCATGGAAATTGGGGTCATAAAACTGAAGAGAAAGAACCCTGGTAGAGGTGTTGAAAGGGTGGAGACGTTTCTGATATGACGATCTCCCTTTTTTCGATATGGAAAAACCAAATATTAATGTTGTATGGCTTCCTCTACGAATAAAAAAAGCTAGGGATAGTATTCATCGGGGACGAGTGTTTTCATCCTTCACTTAATCAATGAATTTCATGCATTCACCTTTTTTGAATAATTTGACTTGAGGTTTATTCATCCATGATTCAAGTTTTAAATGGGAGGAACATTGATTCAACAAAAGCCCCCTCCTTTAAGGGGCACCAAGAATAGGTGTAAAATAATGTTTCAACCTGCAAGAGGTACGAGAGATTTCCTTCCCCAGGAGATGTGGAAGAGGAACTGGATCCAAGACAACATCAGATCCGTTTTTGAGGCATATGGTTATGGGCCCCTTGGTACCCCAGTCTTCGAGAGCTGGGAGATGCTCAAGATCAAGAGCGGGGAGGATATCCTTAAACAGATTTACTACTTCAAAGACAAATCTGGAAGGGAGCTGGGTCTTAGGTTTGAATGGACTGCCTCCCTTGCTAGGGTTATAGCATCCCACCGAGAGCTCCCTAGGCCCTTCAAACGCTATGCCATAGGCCCCGTTTGGAGGTATGAGCGTCCATCTGAGATGAGCCGAAGAGAGTTCTGGCAAATGGACGTTGATATCGTAGGGGTTGCAGACCCCATTGCGGACACAGAGGTACTCTCAGTGGCGGTCGACTGCCTTAAGAAGATCGGCTTCGAAGGATTCGTGATAAGGCTCAACGACCGTAGGCTATTAGAGTCAATAATCCGCGTATCCGGGCTTCCGACAGATCGATATCCAGAAATCTTCAGAGCAGTGGATAAAAGGAAAAAGATCGGCGATGAGGGAGTCCTCAAGGAACTCGGAAAAATTGGTGCTCCTTTCAATGCATCTGAGCGCCTTCTTGAGTTGACTTCGACGAAGGGAAATCCACAGGAGACTTTGGAGAAGACAAGGGCCCACATCAGTGGTGATGCCTTAGGTCTGATAGCCTGCGACTCCCTGGGTGCAATAGTGGATTACGCTGAGAGCTTTAGTATCGCTCAATATCTTATAATCGACCTTGGACTTGCAAGAGGCCTTGATTACTATACTGGCCCAATTTTTGAAATCTACGCTGAGGGCTTTGAGGGGGCAGGAAGTATCGCTGGAGGGGGGAGATATGATAACCTCGTGGAGACCTTCGGGGGCAAGGCTACTCCTATGACTGGGATTTCCATGGGAATTCACAGACTTCTCTCCCTTCTGGAGAAGATGGAGGTTTTCAAGAGCAAGGAGCTAGGGCCAAAAGTCTATGTAGCCGTAGCTTCCAAGGCAGTCCGATACAAAGCTATCGCTATCGCTCAGGATATCAGAAGAGCAGGAATCCCTACCGAGATGGAGATAATGAACCGGGGGCTAAGAAAGCAGCTCGACAATGCCAATCGGAAGGGATTCAGGAAGGTTGTTGTTGTAGGCGAAAGGGAGCTCAACGAAGGCTGTGTTTCCCTTCGGGATATGGGGACATCTGAGCAGAGGATGGTTAAGATTGAGGATTTGGTTGAGGAGCTCTATTCTCCCCCAACAAAATCCATGTCGAATAAGGTATAGAATATTGGTAATTTTATTACTTACCCTTAATCAATGAGAATTGATCCTTCCATTCTATTTTGTAATAATAATGGAGAGGAGACGGGAGATATCTTCACTGGTCTCTGGTTTGAATCCCACAGAACCCGCTTTTCACTCAACACACCCCGCTTAACTATTTTAGTTTCTTAAAGTGTTTCACGTCGTCAAAATCGCGTGCTAGTATAATTGTAAAAACGACTCTTCAATCTAAATATTAACTACTAAAAGCTTCGGATAAGGTGTAGTAGACGATTTCTCCTCTCCGGTCAACCACGGCAAGGCGAAGGGTCCTATCCGATCTAGTGGCCTCATCTAGCACCTTTCCCAGGCGGTCCACTGGCACCTTCGATCCCTCCCAGATCATGTAGATCTCGTATCTGGGCACCTTTTTTCCATATGATCCTCTCTCGTAGACAAGAAAATCTACCTCTTGGTCCTTACCCCTTTTCACGACGAATCCTCGGGTCCTCAGATCCCGATATACAATGTATCTTGTCCATATGTCCGGATCATCAGTTGAGAAACTATTGAGGAGTTCCCTGAATACCAATCTATATTTAGTCTGTTCTTCTATGATAGAAATTTTCTGGCGCTCCACGAGAAATAGTGCCTCAAAAGGTTGGAGTGAGAGGACCCGACTGTCCATCATCAAGGATCCATATCCTTCCTGATATAGACTATTTGCCTCGTTCCACACTGGGACGACTATCCCTGTAGCCGTATAGACTGCGCTGATAGTGCCCATCAATATAGCTTGTCACCCGAATGGATAAGTTTCTTCTTCTTCAATAAGTACAAAATCCTTTTCTTGAGGGAGCTCCTCACTCCTCATCGGTAGGCGATGATGAATATGCCCCTCTGATTCGTGATGAGGATCTTGAGTAAAGAGCCTGCCATATATCTATCGAACTCACCAACTGATATCCTCTTAAACAATGTTACCTGGTTAACTTTGCTAAGTAGGGTCTGGTTATAGCTGTGGCAATATGCATAGATCTTTTTATCTTCCTAAATGTCTATCGGAAAAACACCAATAGCCGTACCTACTCTATCCATACCAACGTGAACGCTTAGATCATACTAACCTTCACTCCTAACGGTAAGACCTAAAACAGTACAAACAGCCAGCCTTAGGGTAGGCTCACGCGAGATTAGCCTCTTAGACCCTCCCCTACCGGTTTCAAAGAGGTGACTGGGAGTTCCAGGAAAGTGAAAAATAATCAATATTTTACTTAATTCATGAAACCGGTAGACGTTTGTCGTGTTTGATGCTTTGCCCCCTAAGCTGGGTGATCATGACAGGGATGTCGACGAGCGCATGGTTGATCTCTTCCCTGACGTTCTCACATATGGGCTTCTTCTTGTTTAGAGCGGGAATCACGACCGTTGCCTATCATCCTCCTGTTCTTTTATTATCGCCTTAGTTGACCAAATCAATTTCTAACTCAGATAATACTGAACTTGATTATTTGTTCAATTCCCTGTTGGATATTCCATTTTGGTTTATACTTAAGACCCTTCTTTATTTTATCTAAGCTATAGCTAAATTCCTTTGTCTCTCCTACACGGGGGGGAAAATTGACGATACCTACCTTTTCCCCCGTGGATTTTTTGATGGCCTCAATGATTCTCTTTGCTACCACTCCGATCTCCATTGTCTCACCCCCGACATTATAGACATCGCTCCCTTTATCCTTGGATTTGAGGGCGAGGATGACGGCTTGGGCGATGTCCTCTACATGCACGAAGTCCCTGGTGCTGGAGCCGTCCCCGTAGACGGTAAGGTTCTCCCCATTTAGACCCATCCTGATAAACTTGGGTATAACCGTATCATAATTGGTGAATAGGCCAATACCGAAAACATTCCCGAAGCGAAGGCTTAATGTAGCAATCCCGTAATCGCTGCTAAAGACGTCCATCAGTCTCTCCCCCGCGAGCTTAGTGACCCCGTATAAGTTGAGGGGTCTCAAGGGGAGGTTCTCAATAACTGGCATCTCCGTGGGCTTTCCATAGACCGCTGCTGTCGAGCAGAACACAACTTTCCCGATCCCCAGCCTTCTTGCGGCCTCAAGGACGTTGTATGTACCATAAACGTTGATTGATGTAGCTTCAGCGGGTCGCTCCCTGCATTTGATGAGGCCTGGTAGGGCCGCCAGGTGAGCTATTACGTCGCAATCCTCAAAAGCCCTCAACAAGGAATCTATGTCTCTTATATCCCCTTTGAGCAAACTAACTCCATTACTTACTCCCCAGGTCCTCAAGTAGCTATAGTTACTGTTCATCAGGTTGTCTATTGAGACGACTTCGTTATTCCTTTCAATGAGGCTCTTCACTAGTTGAGAACCGATATATCCTGCGCCGCCCGTCACGCCTATTTTCAAAGAGATCAAATGGGTTATGTCTTAAAGGGAATATAAGATGGGTTGATATCCCCAACTTAGACTATAGGTATTCTCAAGAATTTCCTTTGAAACAAATATTGTGCCATTAAAAAGATCTATCCAGCATAGAACTTGACTATTTCTTTCTTTGCTATATTGATATGGCATTTATCGGTAGCGTTCGCTATGTAGCCGCAAACATCACATATCTCAATAGACCTTCGCGTGCCGTGCGAGCTTAGGCGAACCAGTTTTCAATGATGAAATAGACTCCCCTTTTAACTATCCGGTTAACACTCAGGGTTCTTAAGATGGAGATTATCAAGCTGCCAGTGCTCCCTCCTGGAGCCAAAGCTTCTTTCAAACTGCTTCCAGAGTCTCCTTCATCTCCTTAAGCTGTTACAACATTCCTATCAGAGGGTTTATCTAGCTCGGCTGCTAGGGCTGAGACTTTTCAGTTGGATCCCTAGCTGGCTCAGGACCATGTACTTTTATCCAAGTCACGTGCTGGCCACTCTAACATTAGGGGGACTGAATAGCTAGGGCCTTTATATCTCAAGAGACCACCCAGTGGAATCGAAGTACTGTGGAGTTTTAGGTATTATTTTTAATCATCATTCGCAATCCGGACTTTGACCGCGGACTCTTTAGCTTTGAGGATATATATTTTACAAGGAGAGTTTTTTCCTTGAGTTCCAACTTGATGATATCATCGTCAGAAACTAATCTGGAACCCCTAAAAAAATAGAGTGACTATCCTAAAAAAACGTCGAGTCCTCAACGGAGCATCCCGAGAAGCGCAAGGGTGGCGCTCATAGCCTCCTCTGTTCTTACAGTTACACTTCCCTGATCAGGGACTACGTTTGCTGTAAAATCGAAGACCTCTCCGATTTCCAGGCCTTTCCTCCCTAATATCTCTTGGATCCCTTCTTTATGAGAGCCGAAAGCAACCAATACGCTCTTTGCATCAGTTAAACGAGCTCTAAACTTAGATTCTATGTCTCTAAAAGGAGAGCCAAGCCTCGAGGTTGCAAATTTTAAATCAAAGCTATTGCTCGAAGCAAGCTTTCCCAATCCGTTTCTAGATAGATGGACACCATACCCCCAATAATATTTTACATCCCCTCTCTTAGCGAATTTTCCCATCAACATAGGCCGAATGCTAGTAATGAGTACAGTCGTTCGTCCGCCAATGGAGGGGCCACGTCCGGTAACCTTGACGAGAGTTTTGATACCTATATCCACGAGATACTCTCCGTAATTCTCCGAGAGAACAACTCCCTCCCTGAACTCCCCTGCCTCGAGTCTGCTGGAACGTCGTTCAGAGGGATGGTGGGGAGTTCTAAGAGGCGGGAGAATACCGACGTATCTTAGCTCCTCTCTTATTCCGAACAGGTTTTTCCGAAGATATTGAGGGGTCTCAATATAGGTCAAGATGAGCCGGATCAGTTTGGATTCGTCCGGAAAGTCCCTGTAGATATAGATGTCATCAATCCTATGGATGACCGCAATTCTCGCTATACGGCCTATGACACTTGTTTGCTCCCTGAGGTGAGGAATCTCTGAAACGAGGGAGGAAGGTAGGGCTATTGCCAGTTTGTAGTCCCTTCGAATTGAATTCATGTGGAGGCCCCTTCTTCTCTCAATCTGGACCAAGAGGTCCAACCGGTCTTTACAAATCGCTCCCTTGCCCTGAGATCTCCGTGAACCCATTCGAGAAATGAGTTGAAACTACGCTTTCTAAAGACGGTGAACATGTCGCCGACTCCAAGGCGGGCGAGACTTTTAAGAAATTCCTGCTCAGCTAACTCCTGGGTAGGGCCTATGATCTTGACACTCTTCACCGTGTAGCCCTCGTTGATCATAGCCTCTTTTGCCCTAGAGAGAATATAACCTGAGCAAATGTGTATTGGCTCTTCTTTGGAAACAAGGAGCTTTTCCATACCCTCAGCTACCACCCGGAGGGCTTGAGCAAGATACTCCTTGCTCTTGAATGTTTTGCCCTGAAATAGATCAATGGATATTTCTCCAGAGTAGGATTCCCCCGTTCCGACCCGGCGCATTACCACGACGGCGCCGCCCAACAAGTCGCCCCAACCTGATTAACGCCCGCAAATACGGGTATCGTCCACCTCGACGACCATACCGTATATCATTATTCTTAAATATTGGACGCAATTTTAAACATATTGATAGGGTTAAAGGAGTATTCGGAGAATAAAACGCCTTTAGAGAATTTTGAATTCTCATTGGGTAATGTTTCTGAAAAAACTCGGAACGGATATTTGATGCAGTTAGATCAATTCTGCAAATACCTTGGAGATTCCCCCAACGAACTATATGCAATTGAATCTGTAAATCAAGACTCAAGAGAAAGCGGCGATAAGCTGGCTCTAAGGATGGCTTTTGAAGATTTTAGGAAGCACCTCATAGAGAATAAAGGACTCAATCCAAACACAGCTAAAAACTATAAAAAAGCCTTGAATCGATTCCTTAGAGCGAATGGATTATCAGAATTACCTCGTGACGAGGGAAAAAGTGTCGAGGCGAATGATGTAAATCTCATAATAAAAGACCAGATACGACACCTTCTCGAAACAGCAGGAAACGATTATCGATTACGAGCCTTGATCCTTACAGCGAAGGATACAGGTCTCAGAGTATCAGATCTCGCTCAATTGACGGTTGGTTATTTCAATGGAATGCGTATTGATCATGATTCACGAGGGCGTGAATTCAGGTATTGGATTAAACCGCTACGCACCAAGAAGACAGGTGTAAACGCATATGTCTGTTTAGGACCAGAATCAATTCAGGCTCTGAAAGACTACATTGGGAATAATATTTCAGGTCCAATCTTCAGGACCATTGCTTCTACTAAAGGAGGTAAAATGCGAATCACCAGAGGTCCAAGGCGAGGCGAGCAAATAAGTAGAAAGGGTTCAGAAGCTGGTCTAGCCATGCAAAAGACAGCTATCACAAATGTCTTCATCAACCACTCAAGGAAATTACGACAAAACGGGATACGGATCACAGCACACAGTTTCAGAAAATTTTTCTTGAATGCGTGGACATCGCAAGGATTGAAAGATTATGGCAAACGCTATGCAGGGAAAAGCCTTGGAAATAATGATGGCGCATACACAGCCAAAAATAACGGAATCCTCGGAGGCAAATACAAGGAACTATATGATGAAGTCCTTGGATTAGAGGATACTAGAACAGCAGAGGAATTAAAGAGAACTCAAAACGAGATTAACCAATTAAAGACACAACTCATAGAGTTACAGAGAAACTTCATTTTACTAAACAGGAATCATATTCCCACCGTAGTTCAGGCACTCGGAGAAAACCAGCTCCCAGCAGGTCAAATGGGTTCCCTTAGTGTCCTCGACTGGCAAAAAATGCAAAAGGGGAAAGAGTCGGAGAATTGATGAGACAGAAGGGGTCCGTACTGCGAAAAACGTAGGCTTCGCAGATGATTGGCGAGTCTTTTATGTTATAGCACCAGATTTATCTGAGTTGAAACTTTCCCACGAGTACAACCTAGCTGCGCTATATCCAGAGCTGACCAAGGAGTGGCATCCAACCAGGAATGGGGATTTGACGGAATATTAGGTCCCTCCGCGTAAGGACAAAATCCGTGCGAGAATCCTTTTATGGATTTCCTGCGTTTCTATCATCCCATGAGTAAAACAACCTTGGGAGGACTTGTCCTCGAACTAGCCACCAGGCGTAAGTCAGTGAGAAAGTTCTCTATTAAACAGGTACTTATGGATGACATCCTTTACGCACTTAAAGTAGCGCGCCAGGCCCCCTCTGGAGCAAACGGGCAACCCTGGAGGTTCATTATAATAACTGAGCCAGACCTTAAGAAGCGGATCAGAGATGCCTCTGAAAAGTCTGAGCAGATTCTCTACACTAAAGTAAAGGGAGACTTCAGGGAGTGGCTTCTAAACCACGGATTCAGCCACGAAAAACCCTTTCTTGAAGAGGCGCCTATTCTTATCGCTGTTCTCATGAATGTTTCAACTCAATATGCTAGAGAGTCTATCTGGATTGCCATGGGGCACTTAATCCTCGCCTTGGAGGAACGTGGGCTAAGCACTATTACGTACACCCCGTCGAACCCTAAGCTTCCCCTTGCTGAACTCAAAGCCCCCCAAGGCTTTAAGTTGGAAGCCATCCTCCCTGTGGGATACTCAGAAGATAAAACGTTAAAGAAGACCAAAAAAGGTCTCGATGAGATAGCATTCATGAATAAATGGGGTGTAAAGCTTGCTTAATTCTATTAACGAGCGTAAAGATGAGTACAAACGCGCGCAGTAGGAATTATGACAATTGAGATCAGGAAACTAGAGCTAAGTTGCATTGAGAAATGATTCTTAATCCCTCTTAGATTTACTCTATTTCCCCTAGAGTACTGTGAGACAAAAGACTCGGATACCTTGGAAGACAACAAGAAGTATAGCACCGACCAGTGACCATCCCAAAGTCAGCCTTTACTAATAATTGTGAAGGTGCTTTTACTGACAGGAAAACGGGTTTATTGCGATAAGAAATCTATCTCATACTTTTTTCAGCTTGTCAATTGACAAGTTAGTACTGGGGTCATGACCATAAAGAACCCCTAGATATGTTGAGATATAATCGCCGAGATAAACGAGGGAGAGAATCTTGGAGAGCCTGCCAGAGCCTCTCGCTTCCAGATCGATTATCTCCTTGACCTTGGGTGTGAAACACTCTTTGAACTTTTCAATCTTTATATTTATCCCATCGTTATCCTCATTATCCCTAAGGAGCAATATGGCCAGATTCTCTAGGACCTTAGAATGACCCTCGCTTCCAAGAACCGCGTTGTGGAAGGCCTCAGGGAAACTTCCCGATCCTGAGGGGACTTTACTGTTCTCATTTAACTGTGATCTTAGCCTGTAAGCAACACCCTCGAGAAGCGAGGAACCGTACACAATAGGCATTTTATCACGAAGCCTTAGAGCAATTTTTTTCGCAATATTCTCATCTATTGGAACGTCTATCGAGGTCTCATCCCTAAGGGATTCTATGGTCTTCAACGCCTCCGAGGTCTCAACCCACAAGCGCTTAATGAAGCCCAGCTTGTGCATCGTAGTAGCCAAGCTGAAGAACTGGTGGGAGATCGCGCTCCTCGGTCTATACCCTTTTGGAAGGGGGATCATAGGGAGACCATTCTCCATAGCAATATTACCCATGGTGCCTCCGGATGTAACAGTTATAGTAGACGCGCCTACTCTTAACGCTTCAGAGAGCATGCTCAGAGTCTCTTCCGTGTTGCCTGAGTAGCTAACAGTAAATACCAGGGTTTCATCGTTAACAAATGAGGGGAGATGATAACCCCGGGAGAGAACCAACGGAACATCACACTCCTTCCAGAGCCAGTCTATAATGAGTTTCCCCCCAAGAGATGAGCCACCCATTCCAGCGAACACCACCTCACTGAATCTCTTGCTGGATATGCTTCCTAGCGGGACTTTTTGAGCCCGAATAATTGCCGCGTGACAATCCTCTGGAAACCTCTCCAGAACCTTCAGCATTCCCGACTCGTCAAAAGCATTGATGTGGTTAATATCGTTGAGGGTGGTATCCATTAGCTAGAGCTATATCTAGTTTGGGATAAAAATCTTCATAACAAGTAGGAACAAAAATTGTACAGATAACCTCTACTTAAGATAAGTCTAGATTTAGTCTTCCACTACTATCGAACCGTGCGGGCATAAGGCTTCGCAGGCTCTGCAGATGATACACTGATTTGGTTCAATGACGGCGATTACATCCATCTGTTCGGCAAAAACCCCCATAGGACATCCCTTGAGACAGTTTTGACAAACTGTGCATGTGTCGGGATCTAAAGTCACGTATGGCATCCTTTTATCTCCTTAATGGAGTCCTGACTACTAGAAATCTACAATATTAAAAGATTAAGGTGTGGTCTTTTTTTATTAGTCTCCTAGGGATTCTAGTGCTTTCTCCATCTTTTTGATCGCTAGCGCTCTCCTGTGGATTCTGTCTCTTTTGCGTCTTTCATAGTCTCCTTTAGAGACTCGACGGGTTCTCCGCCTTACCTCTAGACTTTTGAGGTCTGTAGTGATCCTGGTGAGCTCTGCTTCTACGTTCTTCATCTCTCTTAAAGCCTCGGAGAGTTCTGGCACATCAGTGAGTGTAACTGCCAATTGTTTGAGGTATTTTGAGAGTTTGCTTATGCCTAGATTATACTCCGCCGCAAGTCTCTCATATTCATTTTTTTCCCTCTTTTCTTCTTCAAGAGATCCAAGCGCTTTTAGAAGGTTTATTCTTTCACGCTGCTTCTTGACAAACTCTTTGAGGTTAGGACTGTTGACTTTGGTATCCCTTTTATTTTGAGCTGGCTTTTCCCGTCGTTTCTTGAAGACTATGACTGCAACGACTAATCCTAGACCCGCGATGATGGCGATGAGCCTGAGGGATGGGGTGAGAGAGCCTGGAGGGATCTCAGTCCCGATAGTTGGTCTCTCCGATAAGAGTGTATCCGTATATGTGAGGCCAACGATATCGCGCTTATTGACACTGACCGTTACATTGAGTTCCCTTATGAAATGAGGTAAATTTATGTTAGGATAAGCTATATGAGATGCACCTCCTGCTGCGGAGACGTAATTATTGGTGTCCGTGGTGTAGGATATAGTGAAGACCCATCTATCTCCTGGTTTAACTGGGGATCTGTTAATGACTGTTACCTCTTTAGACCAGTTTGAGTCCATAATACGGGTCAAAATTGGACCAACCCCATCTCGTGCTTTAATGTTTGATGCGTCAAGAGGAAGCTCTAGGGGGAACTTTGCGATAACGGGTCCTTTGTTAGTTATGGCATAAGTATCCTCAATTAATAGACTGCTTGACTTGATAGTGATGCTCCGGGATACGTTCTCGACTACCATAATCAGGTCGTCCTCAGGTGAATGGGTGAAGAAAATGCTAGCGAATACCTTAGAATGCGCTGGAATATTCTCGCCCTCGTAATTTATATTCCAACGGTCATCAATCTCGTTTTGAGTCATATTTATAGGAGAAGCAACGCGTTCAAAAATAGCGCCAGGGGGAAGCTCAACGTCCATCTGATATTGAGAGATATTATAATCAATAATAGGAAAAAAAGGTAAAACTATCGCATAAGACGAACCTGTACCGCCTACACTATGCAGAGCGAGATATGACGTCTTAACTCGCATAGATGTTCCAGTTCTTAAAGTCATAGGAACCGCCAATTCAAATATAGAGCCCCGTTCATTTTGAATTACTTGAGGCAATGCTTGTATTTGGTTCCAGCTACCTGACCTCCATACCTCGAAGGTTGATCTCTCAGGGGTAAACGTATCTGAGGCCCCGACCCAGAAATCTGAGATCAAGACCTCTGTTCCTTCAGGGGCGGATAGTGTATATAGGTCCTCAAGGATTAAAACTCCTCCATTGAGAACCTTTACACTTCGTTCTACATCAACAACTGGGACCACTGTTTGACCATAGGCTCTATAGGCCTCAGAAGACAGTATTGAGGCACTAAGCATAGCCAAAAGAATTATCGTTATTGCCTTGGGTCTCTTCACGGAATACACCATTCCAGATTAATGAAACATATCCAAGATTTAAAAAGTGAGGCAAGCCTCTCTCAGAACAATCTTTCTGAGCTAACATTATTAAAGGGGATAAGGAGTGATGAACCGTAACCAGAGGAGAATTGCTAATGAATAAGCCTCATCCATATTTGCCCAATAGCGTCTCTTATATCAAGGAGAAAATGATGGAGGAGATCGGGATAAAGTCCATCGACGACCTATACTTCGACATCCCCAATGACCTACGATTCGAAAGAGACCTCAAGTTACCTGGGCCACTTACCGAGGCTGAGGTGAAAACGCACGTCTCGAGACTCCTTGAGAGGAACTGGAGTCTTGCAGCCCCCCCATTCTTAGGGGGAGGCGTCTGGCCCCACTACGTCCCAGCTGTCGTCGATGAGATCGTCCACAGAGCCGAGTTTCTCACCAGCTACACTCCTTACCAGCCCGAGATCAGCCAGGGTATACTCCAGGCTATCTTTGAGTATCAGAGTCTTGTCTGCGAACTCGTAGGCATGGATGTCGCTAACGCATCAATGTACGATTGGGCCACAGCCCTTGGCGAAGCCTCCCGCATGACTTGTCGACTAACACGCAGGAGCAGGGTAATTGTACCCAATATAATCAGCCCCAGAAGACTCTCCGTCCTCAAGTCATATACTGCCCCAGCGGACATTGAGATAACCCAAGTGGACTATGATAAGACAAGTGGACAGCTTGATTTAGAGGATCTCAAAGAGAAAATCGGCAGTGACGCCGCGTCCGTTTACATAGAGAATCCATCATATCTTGGTTTTGTTGAGGAAGGGGTTGAGGCGATTGCCGAGATTACCCATGATTCCAAGGCCCTTTTCGTGGTTGGCGTGGACCCCATATCCCTAGGCTTGATAAAGCCTCCAGGTGATTACGGGGCAGATATAGTCATTGGCGAGGGCCAGCCCCTCGGCAATCATATGAACTTCGGAGGTCCCCTCCTCGGCATAATTGCCTGTAAAAGTGGTACCAAAATCATCAGGCAAATGCCAGGGAGACTGATCGGCGTGACTCAGACTCTTGAAAACGAGAGGAGGGCTTTCACCATGACCCTTCAAACGAGGGAACAGCACATTAGAAGGGAGAAGGCGACGAGTAATATCTGCTCCAATCAGGCTCTCAATGCCTTGGCGAGTGCAGTATACCTGTCCCTCATGGGGCCCCAAGGAATTAAGGACCTTGCAGAGCTTGTTGCCGGGAGGGCTCATTACGCTATGAAGCGACTGGGCGCGCTGCCCGGAGTTAATTCTCCGGTGTTCAATGGCTTCCATTTCAAGGACTTTACTGTCCAATTCAGGGATAAGACAGTCGAAGAGATCAACCAGGGTCTTCTTGATAACCGACTCCAAGGTGGTAAGTCAATTGTGGGGGAGTTTCCCAGCTTAGGGGAAACTGCGCTTTTTTGTGTCACGGAAAGCCATACCAAGGAAGATATTGATTTATTGGCAAACACCCTCGAGGAGATCCTGGAGGGATAATCATGAGGAGATTCAACCAAGCTAATTGGGATGAACCGATCATCTTTGAGCTGACCCGAGAGAAGAGGATGGGATTTAGCGTCCCTGCTTTAGAGCCAGAAATTCAAGACATCTTAGGAGAGGTCACTAGTCTCGTCCCAAAAGGGATGCTGAGAGATAAGCCCCCTGGGCTTCCCGAAGTCTCTGAACTAGAGGTTCTACGCCACTTTATCCACCTATCCCAGATGAACTATGGCGTAAACTCAGGCAGATTTTATCCTCTCGGCAGCTGCACAATGAAGTACAACCCAGTAATCAACGAAGTCTTAGCAGGCCACCCAAAGGTGACAGGAATTCACCCTGATCAAGACGAGGCGTCGATACAGGGACTCCTCGCAATTTTGCACGGGCTGAAGCAGGGATATCTTGAGATAACGGGGATGGATGATGCAAGTCTCCAACCCGCAGCTGGATCTCACGGGGAGTACCTTGGAGTCCTTTTGATTAGAGCATACCACGCCGACAGGAGCGACTTAAAGGGACGGACTGAGATTATCATCCCCGACTCGGCCCATGGCACCAATCCAGCGACAGCTATAATGGCTGGATTTAAGACTATTGAGATTCCATCTAATGCTGACGGGGGTGTTGATCTGGAAGCTCTCTCTAGCGTCGTTGGCCCCCAGACCGCAGGGCTCATGCTCACTAATCCAAACACCTTAGGTCTCTTTGACAATAACATCCTCGAGATAGCGGGGATTGTCCACGACTCGGGGGGACTCATGTACTACGATGGTGCGAATCTTAATGCCATCATGGGAAAGTGTCGCCCAGGGGACATGGGATTCGACGTAGTCCACATCAATCTCCACAAGACCTTTAGCACGCCCCACGGCGGAGGGGGTCCTGGATCCGGTCCTGTTGGTGTGAAGTCTTTTCTTAAGGACTATCTACCAGTGCCTGACATCATTGAGAGCAAAGGGATTTATACCTTGGATTGGGATCGTCTCAAAACCATAGGAAAGATCCATGGTTACCATGGGAACGTGGGTCCAATGCTTAGAGCGTATACTTACATGGTCACAATGGGTGGGGAGGGGCTCAAAGAGGCTTCGGAGCTATCGGTGCTTAACTCTAACTATATTGCCGCTAAGCTAAAGAATGTCAGAGGTTATTCCTTGCCTTTCGCGGATGGGAAGCCTCGGATGCATGAGGCCGTGCTGAGTGCTGAGAAGATGAACGAGGATACCGGAGTACGGGCACTAAACGTCTCCAAGAAGCTTCTTGACTATGGACTACACGCCCCTACAACCTACTTCCCCCTTATCGTTCCTGAGGCCCTCATGATTGAGCCCACGGAGACTGAGCCTTTGGAGGTCCTCGACGAGTTTATCGAGGCTATGAAGGAGATCTCTGATTTGGCATACTCTGATCCGGATAACGTTATCGGGGCCCCAAGATCGACTGTTGTAGGGAAGCTCGACGAACCGCGGGCGGCTCACCCGAGGACCATCTGTCTGAGCTGGAAGAGCTACTGTCAAATGTTCCCCTAGGGGGTCATCTTTTTATTTCATTGATGTGATGGAGGGCTGAAGAGAATCCGAATGATGAGCACAATCGGAAGCCTCGTATCAACTAACATAGATTTCCTAAGGCAGCCCCCGTACGCCCCTATATTCATACTGGTGCTTACCCTTGTGGTCAACATGGTGATGAGCTACGCCAATAAGAGATCCATGGACCTTCCAGCGTACCGTAAGATGATGGTCGAGTCCTCACGGGCCCGTAAGGAACTCATGGAGGCGATGAAGACCGGAAATCAGAGGAGAATATCTCAAGCTCAGAAAAAGCAAAATGATCTCATGAAAGAGCAGCAGAAAGCATCTAGCGGGAGGATGAAGTTAACCCTATACGTTATGATCCCCTTTATCCTCATCTGGCAGGTCCTCAACAGCTTCTTCGGAAAGACTATCGTCGCCTATATGCCCTTCAAAGTACCCTTCTTCCCAGAGAACCTCATTATAGGAAACTGGTATCTCCTTTGCTCAATCTCGGTGAATATCGTCCTATCTAGAATTATTGGTCTCACATTCGAGATTGATCCAGATGACCGCGAATAATAGTGCTTCAAGATGAAGGGCGCCCCAAAAAAGGTCGAGGAACTCGTAATAACGGTCAGCGGGTACCATGGCTCAGGGCGATCAACCCAGGCGACAAGGCTCGCCGAGGCCTTTGGTCTGAGATATGTCTCATCTGGCACCATCTTTAGGCAGATAGCCAAAGAAAGGGGCATAGGCCTCGAGGATATGTCCCGATTCACCGAAGAGGATCCTGAGATAGACCGAATGATTGACCAGAGAGCCAAAGATGAATCCAAGAAGCTTGGAGTTGTGATAGATGCCACTCTCGCAGGATGGATGGCAGAGGACCCGGATATCCGAATTTTTCTCTTGGTCTCCTTCAATGAGAGGATCAAAAGGATTGCGAACCGAGAGAATATCTCGTATGTGGAAGCCGAAAAAGAGACTGTGGCAAGGGAGAAAAGCGAAAAGAAGAGGTTCAGGGCATATTACAAGGTAAATCTTGAAGATCTCTCAATATATGATATTATCATCAATACAGAGCTTTTCGATATCGATGCAATTGCGCGAATCCTTAAAAGTGTCGTTGAGGAATATTGCTTGAAGTGTTTCTGATGTCGGCGATGGATATTGGTCGGATCTGCCTGAAACTAACGGGTCGTGAAGCGGGAAGCCGTTGCGTCATAGTTGACGTCATCGACAGGAACTATGTGATGATTACAGGACCCCTCGAGGCTACAGGGGTTAGACGCAGGCGGGTGAATATGAACCATCTGCAACCCCTAGATGAGGTCATAGAAATAACTAGGAACGCATCAGATAAGGAGATAGTAGCGCTACTGAGTTAGCGCGTATGAATACAATATTAGCGGGTTAGAGAATCATTATCTTAAGAGGAACCGAGTGCAATTTTTCGCGCGTGCGTTGACTTTTCACGCTCAACTAGTTTCTTCAGGATTCCGTTGGTATTATTCTCAGGAACTTTGCAGTTATTACTAATATTTCTTGTTTGTGCGTTAGGTCGTATATTTTTTCTCGGATAGGTATCTGTCTCTATTATCGGGGAGTATCGTAGTGACTCTACACTTTGGACCTATTTCTGAGGCGACCCTTAGGGAATAATAAACGTTGGCACCAGAGGAAATCCCGCAAAATAGCCCTTCCTCCCTGACAAGCCTGTCTGACATCTTGATAGCATCCTGGTTAGTCACTTTGACAACCTCATCTACGATGCCACTATCCATCATCTCTTCGATAATGCCCCCTGTTATCTCGTTCCCGAAACCCGGTATCCTGAAATGCCCCTCGCTAATGGGGAAGTTTGCGGATGCGGGCTCAATGCCAACAATACGCACATCCGGGTTCCTCTCTTTTAGTGCCTTAGCTACGCCGAAGAGGGTGCCGCCGACCCCGATAGAAGCCACAAACGCGTCTACCATGCCATCCATCTGTTTGTAGATCTCCTGTCCTGTTTTGAATTGCGCCCTCGTATTAGCGGGGTTGCTGAACTGGCGGGCCCACCAAGTATTAGGCCTAGCTTTTTCCAGCTCTAGACATCTCATCCTCGTTCCTATCTCCACCTCAGCCCCCGCGATGCTTTCATCCTCAGAGTTAGACTCTCGCTTGAGTTGGTGGACCTCGGCACCATAGCTTTCCATGAGGCGTATTCTCTCTTTGGTCATTCCTTCTGGCATGTAAACCTCTACGTTGTATCCTAGGTAACCTCCCACAAAACTCATCGCGGTCCCTGTATTCCCTGTGCTCGCCTCCATGATGGTATATCCGGGTTTCAACTTACCCTTAGCTTCAGCCGCTCGGATCATCTCTAGAGCGATCCTGTCTTTTAGACTCCCACTGGGGTTCATATATTCGCATTTTACAAAGACATCACCGATGCCGTCACCTGTGACTCTGTTCAATTTTACCATCGGTGTGTTACCGATGAGGTCCAAAACACTCGAGACCACTTTCAAAACAGTTCCCCGACCCTAATTGTATGATATGTGGATAACCATTTCCACCCACGTCATGATTTGAACTGCGAGGATTACAGCATGGATCAAATCAAGGAAGTTTTTGCTCAGCGTCCTTTATAGCATAGACGCCCAGGATTTCGCCATAATAGAGAATATGATAGTTTCGGTTGGGATAGACGCCAGCCTCAATTTCTTCTGAAAGGGCCCCTTGTTGCACTATAGTTTTAAACGAAATCTTGCACTCATAGTGCACAGGGCACTCCTCAATATAGGGCGCCGCGACCAGGAAACTCTTTTTGGCTGTTAACCCTAGCTCCTGGAGCTTGTCATGATCTCTCCCTGATTCTGTTCCACAGAAATCCAGAGCGTCGGTCATTCCCTTCGAAGGGAGACAGACCGTAAAACTATCGGATTCTTCCATTAGCCTGTATGTGTGCCTAGAGAGTCTAACCGCGACAATGAAAAAAGGTCTCTTCCACATGGTCCCAATGAACCCCCAGCCGATGGTCATTGCATTGACCCGTCTATCTTTTCCCTTAGTCACAAGATATAGACCATCCCCCAGCATGAGCTTATGGGTCTCATTGCCAAACCGGAAGTCTCCAACTTTTTCTCTTGTCATTCAGATCTAGTTAGGTTGGATAAATACTGATAAAAAATTTTCCGACTCAGTAATCTGGCGGATCATCCTTAAGCTCATGGGGAGGTTATGCAGAAAAAACAGTAGGCCGCGTGTGATATGCGCCAACACTGATTTCACTGGACTGACTCTACGGATTTTACTCCGGGCACTTTCTTCTTAAGGTAGTTCTCTATGCCCATCTTAACGGTCATCTGGGACATGGGGCAACCAGCGCAGTGACCTAAAAGCCTAACTTTAACTACTCCGTCATCAATCTCGACTAGCTCTACGTCTCCTCCGTCCATTTGGAGTCTAGGGCGAACTTCACTAAGTGCTTGGGAAACTTCTGTTCTCAAATAAACACCTCTCTCAAACAGTTTGACTCCAGTATATAAACCATATTATAATAATGTTTGATTAGTATACTGTGTTGTGAGTGGTTCACTCGCAAGGGTGGACGAATTGACTCTCAGCGCATCAACTGAGGATTATACGAGGGAATCTATATAATTATAAGTGAAACTATGAAATATCCTGTGTTTGTGAAAGGCTGCCAGACAAAGCCTTAGATGCCGTGGAGAGCAAAATCACATACGCTTCGTGTGCGGCGTACTAGATTAAAGATGTGCACCCTCTAAAACTGGGCCATTTTTACGCCAAAAGGCCATTGAGACAATCTCCGTGATAGAAATGTAACGCGAAATATATCTATGCTTGGGGGAAAACCTCAGGACTAGAGGCATTCCCGAGGAGGTTACATCATCTACCCTAGAAGAAAGGTGATACTTGTAGGTAGCTCCTGCCGTCCAAAAGAGGATATTGACTAGTAATAAAGGCGTGGTCCCATAATATTTTAAGGAGTTTAAGTGTGAAACTGGACGATATCACCGTCCTGAAGGACGTGATCGATACCTACCCGCCCTTTTTCAAATTTTGCGCTAGGGCCAGTGACCCGGGCATATTTGAACCTATTATAAAAGTCACTATGTATGATCTTTGCGAGGTCCCCTACGTTCATCCCTCGAAGTCCCACAATAGGTAGGACTGCCGAAGGTTTTCCTGGCTGCTTGGTATAGATCCTGACGATACCGAGGAGATCGAAAAGTTTAGCACCTAAAGTCTCTCTGAGAACCCCCGGAGTCTTGGTCGAGACCACTATTACTTCTAGAGGGGCGGCGGAGGTCCTTATGCTTTTGACTACATCAAGGTCCGACGAGAGATCCGCCTTGTTCGCAATGACCAAGGTGGGCTTATACGCTGCATTCCCAAACATGGCGTCCTCTACAATATCTAAGGTCACCTGGCCCCTTATTCTGACCAATGCCGAGCGGATTTTATACTCCTTCAGGAGGGCGGAAATATCGTCGGGAGTGCAGCCGTTGAGCTCTCCCTCCCAGATGAACTGGAGCTCTGAACCGTGTCCCCTTCGGATTATCTCCACCTCACCCCTAGGCTCTTCAGTGAGAATCCGGGAGTTCTCGAGCTCTCGGATCACAGTAAGGAGGTTGCTCTCTGGGTTGTTCGTGAGGTCCACGAGAATGATAATTCCATCGGCGTTTCTTGTGGCGCTGAGAACTTGGAACCCGTCCGATCTCCCCTCTGAAGATCCTTCAACGATGGGGGGTATCTCTACTAGCTGGAACTGGATGTCTTTGTATGGAAGCATCCCTGGGGTTGGCACCCGTGTTGAGAAAGGCCATGGGGTGGACTCTACTGAGGAGTTGGTCACAGCCCTTAGGAGGCTACTCCTCCCCGAGTTGGTCTGGCCCACAACTGCGACCTGGGCTGCCCCCGCCTTTTCCACAAAGTAGGAGGGTCCACCCCGTCTCTTGGCCGCCTTCTTTTTCTCGTCAATATCCTCCCTAAGTTGGGCCATCTGGCGTTTAACTTGGGAGCACATCTTCTCAGTACCCTTGTGCTTTGGGACTAGAGAGATAAATTCCCCCATAAGTTGGAGGCGGACCTCGGGGTTTTTGGTGAGCGTAACTTCGTTCCATTTCGCTTTGGCGTTTGGGGGAAGATTAGCCGGCATCTTTAGACTGTGATTCTCATTTGACTGGAGGTTAAAATTACTTCGGATCGTTTGGCGCTAGCCTTATCCGCTAGGAAATCAAACCTTTTTGAGAATGGAGCGGCCTAAGGACCGGGACTTCATAAAGACCATTGAGGGCCTCCTCTTTTGCGTGGTAGGATATCTTCATCCCCCTGATCAAGTCACAGCCTATCTCAAATATGTCCCTGACCCTGAGGGTAAGTGGCGCAAAGGAGATACATATTACTCCAGGGTGCTATCCTATTATCATGTATCCCAGGTCGAGAGAACCTACGATTACCTGAGGGAGATCCACTCTGAGTACCTCTTTAATTGCCCTGTTAGGAACATCATCGTTTCTTCTGTGCCTAGATATAGGATCAAGACCTATTACAGGCCTAAGGATCGCCTCGCCTCCATCATGGAGAAACCCAGTGATGGGCTTGAATCTAAACTCAGAGATCTCGTCAAACTTCTCTTGGGCATTGCTGATCTAGAGAAAAGGGACCTTGGAGTGACCGGCTCGATCCTGACTGGAAGTCATAATGCCCAGTTCTCTGATATCGATCTAACCGTGTATGGTCAAAAGGCTTCTATAGCTCTTAAGGAAGGCCTCAGGGAGATAAAGCGGAACGACGGAGTGATCCAGTCCTTCAACGCCTCTAAGAAGGAGGCGTGGAGCAAAAAGAGGGCGGAGAGATTTCCCTTGAGCTTTAGGGATCTCATAAAGTTTGCCGATAGAAGGTGGAACTATGGGATGTACGTGGGCACATACTTTTCAATCCATCCCGTAATGACCAACCAAGAGGTGGATGAGGAGTACGGGGAGTGCACTTATTCATCCCTAGGGAGCGTGAGAGGTTGCGCCACGGTCGCTGACGCCTCAGAAGCCCTTTATCTCCCTTCTATTTACCGTTTGAAGGACGTGGAGACTGATTCCAGTTATGATGTCTCGGAGGTCGTTTCCTTTGAGGGGCTGTACGCCGATATGTTCTATACAGGGGATAGGATCGAGTTTTTCGGCATCCTAGAGCGAGTCGAGGGGAAGAGAAGCCTCTATCGTGCTGTGGTCGGAGGGGCTGGCTCAGAACTTAGCTACATCAAACAGCTCACCTAACCCTCAGCCATAGTTTTTTAACGTCCTCGTTAAGTACCCTACGAAGGTGGCGGAATTAGGGGTAGAGACCTGCCTGGGCATCGAATCAACTGCTGACAACCTCGGTATAGGGGTCGTAAGATCCGACGGGGTTATCCTAGCCAACGTGATAACAACCCATGTTCCCGAGAAAGGCGGAATCCACCCTAGGGAGGCTGCCCGCCATCACGCAAGGGTCATGGGAGAAACCCTCTCTGAGGCTCTGGAAACTGCAAGCATCGTCGCTCGTGACCTTGACTATATCGCTTTTAGCCAGGGACCAGGAATGGGGCCATCCCTCCGCACAGGAGCCACCGCGGCCAGAGCTCTCGCAGCCAGACTTGGAGTTCCACTCGTAGGCGTGAATCACTGTATTGCCCATATTGAGATCGGTCGTCTCACAACGGGGGCTGTGGATCCTCTCTCCCTCTATGTCTCGGGTGGGAACACCCTTGTTACTGGATTTGAATCAGGGTACTATAGGATATTTGGTGAGACTTTAGATATTGCTATTGGGAACTGTCTTGACACATTCTCTAGGGAGGCTGGACTTCCCTACCCCGGGGGGCCTGCAGTGGAGCAGCTCGCCCTGGATGGGAGAACCTTGATACCCCTTCCCTATGTGGTGAAGGGTATGGACCTGAGCTATAGTGGGCTCCTCACAGCTGTCACTAAGGCGTTTAGAACGGGGAAGTGGAGGCTCGAGGATCTATGTTTCAGTCTCCAAGAAGTAGCTTACAGTATGCTGGGAGAGGTTACCGAGCGGGCCCTTGCCCACACGGGGAAGCAGGAACTTCTCCTTACAGGGGGGGTGGGGGCAAACAATAGACTGCGGGCTATGGTCGACAGCATCGCTGAGGAGCACGGTGCCACCCCAAAATTTGTCCCAATACGTTATGCAACAGACAACGGGGCCATGATCGCGTGGACGGGGGTGATCGCTTTCCGGAGCGGTGTTACGACTCCTATAAATAAGAGCCATATCGACCCAATGTGGAGGCTAGACAGGGTGGAGGTGCCATGGCGAAGCTAACCTTCATCTCGAAAGGGGCTGAAGCTGATATCCTTCTAGATCCAAACTGGAACGGAATCAAGGCTATCATCAAGAGGAGGGGGGAGAAGAGATACCGGGTGACTAAGCTTGACATTGCGATCAGGCGTTCCCGGACCATTAGGGAGGCATCCATCATCCACCATGCTAAGGAGGCAGGAGTTCCCACGCCCTTGATCTATAGGGTCGACCCCGATGGAGCCCAGATAGTGATGGAGTACATCGAGGGTGAGACGCTCAGAGATATCTTGGATATAATTAGTCCAGAGGATAGAGCCCGATATTTCAGGGAAATAGGTCGGAAGACCGGGCTACTTCATGGAGCCGGAATTGCCCACGGCGATCTAACTACGTCGAACATTATACATAACGGGGCCAGAGTGGTCTTTATTGACTTTGGCCTCGCGGAGATGTCGGACGAGGTGGAGAGCCAAGGGGTCGACCTCAATCTGATGTATAGGATGCTCATAAGCACCCACTATAACTACACTAAGGAGCTCTTTACTGTCTTCAAGGCTGGGTATAAGGAGACCTTTGACAAGGCAGAAGAAGCCCTGTCTAGGATGGAAGAGATATCTAGAAGGGGAAGATACGTTGAAAGAGAATAAGATCTGGCTTGCAACTGGGAACAACCTCAAGGTTGAGGAGGCCAAGATGGTCATGGCGGAGTACGGGATTGAACTTGGCCACATCAAGGTAGACCGGATTGAGATCCAGTCCGACGACCCTAGGGAGATCACGGTTTACAGCCTCACTCAGCTTCCAGAGGATGGGAGACCTGTCGCCATAGAGGATGCAGGTATCTTTATCGATCACTACGGGGGTTTTCCTGGTCCATATTCCTCTTATACACTTCAAAAACTTGACAACCCCGGTATCCTGAAGCTAATGGAGGGGGTAGAGAATCGGAAAGTTGCGTACCATTCATGCGTGGGTTTTAGGAATAGCGGTGAGGTTCATATCTTCCAGGGTACAGTGAGGGGTAGAGTCGCTGATGAGATAAGAGGGACCAACGGATTTGGATATGACCCTATTTTCATTCCTGAGGAGGGAGATGGGAGCACCTTCGGGGAGATGAACAAGGACGAGAAGAACGCCATCTCCCATAGGGCGAGGGCCTTTGGAGCCCTCGCGATTTGGCTCAAAGCCCAAGAATGAGTTTATTCATTAGCTTTTCCTCATTGATTAACTGTTCATGTAGGTTCTTAGTCATTCTAACTGTTAACACCGTATGGTAATTCACGATTTCAAAAAAAATTTTATATAATACCTTGGACTGCGTTTTTTTGGATTAATGTGAATTATATTCAAAAACTCGTTAAAAATGAACTAGAGGGACATAAGGCTTGGCAACATGCAAATTATATTTCCCAGTTTATGCGAACCCCGGGTTCCGTTGGAATCCATGAAACAATTCATTATTCTGAGAAAAAATTAAATGAATATGGTCTAGATAGTGTCTTTACTATAAAATATCCCTCTGAAGAACATGGGACTGAAGAGCTCAAATGTTTCGGATGGGACGTGAACGACGCAATTTTAGATATTGTTGAGCCTGTTCAAAAGAGGATAACATCTTATGCAGAGTCACCAACCTGCATTCAACACTGGAGTATACCCACACCTCCTGAAGGAGTAGTGGCAGAATTAGTTGATGTAGGTCCAGGTGTCAACGAGGATGATTATCAAGGAAAAGATGTCAACGGTAAGATAGCCTTAGCGAGTGGAGATGGACATGCAGAGGGTAATAGCCAGGCATATCGTCTCGCAGTCGAAAAGTACGGCGCTATAGGTCTTGTTACTGACAACCTGATTTATCCAAACTCGGTTAGAACGCGGGAAAATCATCCTAATGCCCAAACTCTTTTGAGGGTACCCTCTCGAGAAGAAACCGGATGGGCCTTCGTAATCTCTCACACGCACGGTACTTTTCTCCGATCCCAGTTAAAGAAAGGCCCTGTAAAACTGAAAGCTTTTATTGATGCTGTAAATTATGAGGCGGAAGGAGAAGAGCTGGTAGGTGTAATTGAAGGTAGTGAAAAACCTGAGCAGGAAATCTGGTTCGTTGCTCATAGCTCAGGAACTAAACCTGGAGCTAATTGTGCAGGAGGGGTTGGATTATGGATCGAGAATGCAAGAGCCATAATGACCCTAATAACCCAGGGGAAGGTCCCTCGACCAAAAAGAACAATAAAATTCCTCTTAGGCGCCGAAGGTGGAGGTTTAACTTCATATCTCACCGCCAGACCTGATGATGTGAAGAAAGTTGTCGCTGCTTTCGTCTATTGCAGTGTGGGAAATGATCAGAATGAGTGTGGCTCTTCACTTATAATGTATAAATCTGCTGAATCAATTCCTTCATTCATCAACGACCTTTGTATAGACACGATTGATAAGGTCTCAAAGGATGGTCTTCCTCCCTTTAAAGACGAGACAAAAGATATACAATTAATCCGGTTTAACGCTGTACCTTATACCCCTTGGAGTGATAACTCACGGCTAATGCGACTAATGGTCCCCTCACCTCTGTTTATGTCATGGCCCGCCAGACACTTCCACACCCAGTTCATGACTTCTGATAAGCTTGATCCCGCCGTTTTGAAACGGTGCGGTGAGGTCACAACAAGCGTGGCTTTGATGCTAGCCAATGCTGGCGCTAATGAGGCAAGGTTCATAGCAAAAGTTGTAGAATCTAAGGGAAAGTCCCGGTTCATGCATGTATCTACCCAAGCATACAGCGAAATAATGGATGCTGTGACCACCGTGTCCGGAACAGTGGCCAAGATAAACCATATAAGTGAACATCATAAGGGAAAGATTGATTATTTGGCAAATAGAACTCTTGGTGCTCTTGAATCGATAGAGGCTCTTGAGGATAATTCCTCTTTCCGTAAGGAGTTAGATGGACTTATGAATGGCGTACTTGAGGCAAAGGCCGTTGAGAAAGCGAAAATAGACGGCTATAAAGCCCTTTTCTCAAAGGAGGTCTGAAAAAATGAAATACGATGTTACTAAGATTATTCCAAAAAAGGTTCCGGGTGCAAACCAGGTAGTACGAACAGGGTTCAAGCTTAGGTGGGAGATGTGCAACAAGATGAAAAAAGTCGATCCCGACGTCAACTTCTACTCAATAAGACCTTTGAGCCACGAATTTGTAAACTTTGCCGATGGGAAGCTCACTATAGATGAGGTTGCTGCTGCCGTAGGATACGAATATGGTTTACAGATAAAGGGTGAGCATGTTTTGCTCCTTTTTAAAGACCTTAAGGAGAAAGGGTTTTTTACCTTCTCCCAGAAGGATTGAAACGGATAGCGTTTCCCGAATTATTACTCCTTTTTTCAATTTTACCATATTAAACTTTATGAATATTTTTTCCTACTTTTATGGATTTTATTAATAAAGTCGAAAGAGGTTACAATGCCAATCGTTCAATTAAAACCTAAATGAAAATGCACGTTAACTGACGAAATAATTGTTAAATAGTTGAATCTGTTGCTTATATGAAGGTAATTAATATGAGTAAAAGACCCTATTCAACGTTCAGGAAGGTTGGTAACTTTGTCTTCGTTTCTGGACAGACTGGTTTCAATCCTGATACTAGAACAATAGGAGAAACCGTTGAGGAACAGACAGAACAAACTCTCAAGAACGTGAAAGCGGCCCTTGAAGAGGCAGGCTCCTCAATGAATGACGTTGTTAAATGCTCAGTCTTTCTAAAGGACACGACTGACTTTAAGAGTATGAACGGCGTTTACGTCACATTCTTCGGTGATGTTCCCCCTGCGAGAACTACTGTGGGAGCTCCATTGGTGAGCCCTAAGATGTTGGTTGAGATAGACGCTATCGCCTATATTGGTACTTAAAAACCAATACCTTTTCACAACCTTCTTGAATACATCCAAAATGGAATAGTGTATTTGAAACTAAGGGAAATTTTTTATTTAGATTTTTCTTGAGGTAGGCTAGGAAGCTAATTTATTGAGTCTTGATGATATTTCTTACACTCATGGAACTAAGATAAAGCTAAAAGGACTTGCTCTCGAGCTCTATCTTTACATGATAAAACATCCTTTGGATCCTGACAACAACCCTTTCTTGGTGAATAAAGGAGACATGCAGTTTTATCTCCGTTGTATGGAGAGAGATGGACTCATAACAAAGGATATTGAGGGACTTTACATTATCCAAGAGGAGGGTATTTTGGACAGAGTCATCACTCATCTCAGTTGGTTAAATAATAGAAGCAAAATGAGGCACATATTCTATTTTGCATTCACTTTATCATCTCTTGTTATCTTTTTCTTTTATATCCTATTTTTGCCGAGAACATTATTTACTACTGAATCCTATCTACTAGGATTTGCTCTCTTCTCAATTTCTTCTTTGGCCTTGGAGATAATCACTATCAGACGTAGATCGGTGATATTTGAGAAACTCCTAATGGATAATTACCCCGAATAACTATAGGAAGGTTAGAGCTGCAAGGTTATGGAAAGGGAAAAGAGGTTAACCCTTTATCTCGTAATTCTAGGAGTATTATTCGCCCTCTTATTATTCGAGTTCACCTACCAGCATCCGAATTATCATGTCAAATTAATTTCTACCGATTTTAATTTAACCGACCCTTTTGGTGTTGCTCTGGGAAGAGTAAATTCCTCGATTCAAGTCGCTTATGATTCAGGTGATCCCTCTAGAATTGGAGAGTTTACCGTGGTTGTCGGCACATCACTACATGATCCACCTTTACTCACCTCAGTTTACTCTAGGGAAGTGAACTATGAGGTGAAATTCTTACTACATAGTGAAGAAATAGCTGGATTTAATGACAATTATCTTGGGTCCTCTAACCTCATCTCATCTAACACATTGTATAACACGCAGAAATTCCCTAGTATTCGCTATCCCATGTTGGGGCTCCGATCGAGACTGGGTTTGTTGAACCTTCAAATTGTGGGACTTTACTATAATTCTACAAGTGGGCATGTCATTACTAGGGCAGAGGCAGCTATGGATATATTTATCATGCCCCCGTTTATCCAAATCTTTACCTTCACCCTAATTTTCTTTATAATTTGTCTGTGGTTATCTTACGTCGATTGTGTTTGTGTAAACTGCGGGAAGAAGGCCCAGAATCTTAGGATCTATAGATGCTCTCAGTTTAAATGCCCAAGATGTAGCGCATATATGTTGAATGAGAACAAACAATAAAAAATAGCGCGTATAAGTAAATATCTAGCTACAGTTTAAATTAACTTCACAATTGGATTTTCCTTAGGGTTTAAATATCAGATTTTATTTTGTGATAATTACCAGTAAATATTGTTTAACCAGGAACGAGTTTTTTCCTCAATAAGACAAACGCAAGATACTGGTTTAGTCCCAAAATTAATGCTTTTTAGACCGGCCATGAACCCTGTAGGAGAATCTACAGACTAACAACCCATTTTTTGTGCGCAAGAATTTTAATACTAATACCTTCTTTATTAAGAGGCAGTAACCCTAGAGGATTGTTATGAAAAAAATTGTTGCAACACGTTTGTTGCAGGCTATTCCGTTAATATTCATAATAATTACCATAAATTTTGTAATAATGCAGCTAGCGCCGGGAGATCCGGTTGACTTTTTGGTATCTGGTCTAGAGGGAGTGCCCTCAGGTTATTTGGATATGGTCAAGGCTAAATATGGTTTTGATAAGCCAATGCACGAACAACTCATTATCTATATGAGCAATTTACTGCGAGGTGAATTTGGATTTTCTTTCTATTTTCAGCAACCTGTTATTAAGACAATGATCCCAGCGCTTAGAAACACTCTTCTACTTACAGGCACATCCTTAATCATAGAATTATCGGGGATAATACTGGGTATAATTGCCTCGAAAAAGGTTTATTCTCTGACTGATAATGTAATAACGGTTTCAACCTTAGTCACCTTTAACATGCCATATTTTTGGTTAGCGATTCTATTTTTGCTTATTTTTGGCCTCCATTTAGGTCTCTTTCCGATCACGGGAATGTACACAATTGGAACAACTGGTATGGAAAAGATATATAGTATGATGTGGCACCTCGTTCTCCCTGCAACTTGTCTTAGCATCGGGCGAATAGCATTATATACACGATATACACGTGCCAGCATGTTAGAAGTATTGAAATTAGATTATATCACAACTGCATGGGCTAAGGGTTGCTCTGAAAGAACTATTCTCTTTAGGCATGCATTTAGAAACGCCCTGATCCCCATCGTGACTGTAATTACGCTTAGATTGAGAATGTTATTTACCGGTGCTGTACTTGTTGAAACGGTTTTTGCATGGCCTGGAATGGGTAGATTAATCTATGATTCAATATTTAGAAGAGATTATAATGTAATTATGGCTAATTTTTTAGTAATTGCTATTATAACGATTCTTCTCAATATATTGGCCGATATAATTTATGCCTATGTTGATCCACGGGTGAGATATCAATGAGTCCAAGAAGCCCCACATTTCATGCAATAAAACTCCAAAAAGACAGACTCCTCGGATTCTGGGTGAGATTTAAAAAGAATAAAGCTGCGCTTTTTGGACTATTTATCTTTATCTTTTTTTTAATAATAGCTGTATTCGCCCCTTTTCTAGCACCCCATGATCCCTTCGATATGAATCTTTATGATCCAGATGCGCCATTCAAACGACCTCAATCAGAATACATTTTAGGCACAGATGAATTTGGAAGAGATCAACTTAGTCGTTTGATGTATGGCGCTAGAACTTCTTTGTTTATAGGTTTCTTATCAACGGGTGTTGCTTTCTTTATTGGTGTAGCTCTGGGATCAATCGCTGGATTCTATGGAGGCCGAGTTGATAATTTAATTATGAGAGTCGTTGATATTTTTCTGATGCTTCCTACTTTCTTTATGATTCTAGTCGTAGCTGCCGTGTTTGGAAGCAATATATGGAATGTTATGTGGATCATGGGGCTCACTGGATGGCCTGGTCTGACCCGTCTTGTTAGAGCTGAGTTTCTAGCCTTTAAAAATATGGATTTCGTATTGGCAGCTGAAGGTTCTGGAGCTACTGACTTTCATATTATATTCCGAGAGATACTGCCCAATGCAATCTTTCCGGCTATAGTTAGTGCTTCTATGAGGGTATCAGGTGCAATCATGACTGAATCCTCTCTCAGTTTCTTGGGCTTAGGAGACCCAAACGCCGTTAGTTGGGGTTGGATTCTTAATGAGTCTATGAGAGCGTTTAGAATAGCTTGGTGGCTATCTTTGTTTCCGGGATTTTGCATAACTTTCCTAGCTATAGGTTTCAATCTTCTAGGGGATGGTCTAAATGACGCCTTAAATCCACACTTAAAAGAGAGATGAATGAAGTGAAAGAAACCCTGCTTCAAGTAGAAAATCTCAAAACATGGTTTTTTGTCTCAGATGGAATAATTAAGGCTGTTGATGGGGTTACATTTAATGTAAATAAAGGCGAAGTACTGGGTCTTGTGGGTGAATCAGGCTCTGGTAAAAGTGTTACAGCTCGTTCTATTATGCGGTTAGTTCCTGATCCACCCGGAAAGATCGTTGATGGAAAGGTTCTACTTGAAGGTTTAGACCTCCTTAAAATAACAGAGTATGATATGAGACGTATACGCGGTGGAAAGATATCAATGAGTTTTCAAGACCCTATGACCTATCTTAATCCAGTACATAGGGTAAAAGATCAAATAGCTGAAGCCATAATCCTACATCAAAATCTGCAAAAAAAAGAAGCCCTCGAAAAAGCTGTTGAACTCATGAAGCTGGTACAAATACCCGATGCTCCTCTAAGGGCCAATGACTACCCTCACCAATTGAGTGGCGGTATGCGACAACGTATTTTACTTGCAATAGCTCTCAGTTGTAACCCAGATCTCCTTATAGCAGACGAGCCCACGACTGCGTTGGACGTTATTGTTCAAGCGGAGGTCTTAGCTCTCTTCAAAGATTTAAAAGAAAAATTGAATCTATCCATTATCTTGATAACTCATGATATGGGTGTGGTAGTAAATCTTGCTGATCGAATAGCCGTAATGTACGCGGGTAGGATCGTGGAGTTAGGAGATAAAATTAAAATAGTTACATCCCCAGAACACCCTTACACGATTGGGTTGCTTGCCTCTTTACCGAAAATAGAAAAAGATCGGAGCGAGCTTATCTCAATCCCTGGAGATGTTCCTGATATGGCTAATCCACCATCTGGATGTCGTTTCCACCCTAGATGTTCTTTTATTGAAACTCGCTGTATAGAGGAAATTCCTCCTTTGAAAGAGTATGAAAATGGACATTTTATAGCTTGCTTTAGAAATGACTTTTAGAAGGATGTGAACGAGATGAGTGACACACTTTTAAATATTAGCGGACTAACAAAACATTTCCCTGTGAAAAGTAGTGTTTTCTCCACAGGTAAAGGATTCGTACATGCGGTAGATGACATATCGTTCAAAGTTGAAAAAGGAGAAACCTTTAGCCTAGTCGGGGAGACAGGTAGCGGCAAGACCACTACAGGTAGACTTATCACGCGTTTAATAGAACCAACATCTGGCGAGATTTGGTTTGATGGAAAAGATTTGATGAAACTCGGCAAACAAGAACTGAGAAAAACGAGACGGGATATTCAGATGATCTTTCAAGATCCCTATTCTTCCCTGAATCCTCGGATGACTGTGGAAAATATAGTTGGTTTACCTCTTAGAACACAAAACATGATCAAGGGATCCGAGAAACGCCAACGAGTCATTGAACTTTTAGAAATTGTAGGTCTTGTACCCGGAGCAAAACTTGTAGATAGATATCCTCATGAGTTTAGTGGCGGACAGAGACAAAGAATAGGTGTAGCCCGAGCTTTAGCCCTCAACCCAAAACTCATTGTAGCTGATGAACCCGTATCTTCTTTAGATATTTCAATCAGGGCTCAAATATTAAATCTCTTAATAGAATTGAAGAAAGATTATAATTTAACTTATCTATTAATTGCCCACGATTTTTCCGTTGTAAGACACATGAGTGACTGGGTTTATGTCATGTATTTAGGAAAAGGAATGGAAATGGCTCGAGTAACCGATCTCTATAACTCACCTTTACACCCGTACACAAAGGCTTTGTTATCCGCCATCCCTTCAACAGACCCCTATGAACAATCAGAGAGAATACCGTTGAGAGGAGAAATGCCCAGTCCGATTAATCTACCTTCTGGATGTCGTTTCCACACCCGATGTCCAAATTCAACTAAGGAGTGTACCTTGATTATACCAGATTTGATTGAGGTAGAACCGGAACACTGGGTTTCTTGTCTACGGTGGGAAGAAATAAGGGGAAGTTAAGTTCGCGCCTATAAATGTATATATTACCCCAAAATATATAATGAACCGGGTTTCTACTAACTCTACCAAAATGAAAAGAACAATAAAGAGTTTGATCGTTGCTTTTCTCTTAATACTCCTTTTAATTCCAAGTTTAGGCGTTCAGGCTGCTGAACAACCTAGGTATGGTGGGATCTTGAGAATAGGCTGGCGGGGTAACCCGATCAGCTTTAATGGCTTCTTAAACTATTGGAGCACTTCTAGAGACCTCCATCAACAGGTTTACAACCGTTTGATTGGTATCGATGCAGACAAAAATCTAGTACCCGATCTAGCACATTCATGGGATATAGAAGATAATGGAAAGAAATTCACCTTCTATCTTAACAAGGATGTGAGATGGCATGACGGCGTTCCTTTCACTTCAGCCGACGTAAAATGGCATTGGGAAAAATTAATGGAACCTGATGTCGTAACATATGTCAAGCCAAAGATTGCTAGCTTATTGTCTGTAGAGGCACCAGATCCATATACGGTTGTCTTTACTTTTAGTCAGACTACCCAGCCAATCCTGTTTGCCTATTTCCAGTCAGACACATATATACACCCCAAACACATTTTCGATGGACAACCCCTTGAGACAAATCCAGCGAATATGGCCCCCGTAGGGACTGGCCCATTCAAGGTCACCGAATTTAAGCCTGAAAGCTACTGTACTATGGTAGCTAACGAGGATTACTTTAAAGGACGACCTTATCTGGACGGCATAGTTTGGAAAATTATTCCAAGTACTGAAGCGCGTCTAATTGCATATGAAGCTGGAGAAATTGATCTAACCTCACCTCCTAAAGCGGAGCTATCTAGAATGGATGCTGACCCAAATACAGGCCTTCGATGGGGTCAATCTTCTGGCACGCACAGGATCACTTTCAACTACCGACCTGAAGCCATTGCTGCACATCCTTGGTTAGCTGTTAAAGAAGTTAAACAGGCGATTGCTCATGCAATAGATAAACAACTCATTATAGACCGTGTTCAGAAAGGTTTTGCTACAATTGCTCACACTGGTATGGGTGCGGGCGCAGGAGCTTGGGTAAACAAAGATGCACAGATCTATGAATATGATCCAGCTAAAGCGAAGGAACTACTAGATGCTGCCGGCTATCCTGTTGGATCAAATGGTTTCCGATTTGAGATGCCTTGGATAACCTATGACCGAGATTATGCGGTTCAGGCTTCTGAGATAATCAAAGCACAGCTGAAAGAGGTGGGCATCGATATGACCATCATACCTGTCGAGTACGTTACTTATGTTTCATTATATGAACATGGAGAAAACGGAATGGCAGAATATCCAGCTACCTACAACCATATGGGTGGTTGGCCTCCTGAGGAGATAGGCAGCTGGATGCACGGCAAACCTGAAGGTGGAATGAACATGGGCTTTTACGATAACGCTGAAGTGGATGCGCTCCTAGATGAAGGGGCGGTAACCACAGATGCAGCAAAACGAAAGGAGATATATGATGAGGTACAGGCATTAAATGCCATAGAGTTGCCCTATATACATCTCTTCTCAACAGAAGGTGCGTACATTTACAACAGCGACTTCAAAAATATGGAATCAACTCGGTCAGTTACGAGCTACAAAGCCTACGACGAAGTATGGTGGATTCATGGAGATCTTCCTGAAGCTGAGGCAGAGCCAGTAGCTGGAGCTACTGGAGCTAAAGGTGCATCTGGTGCGACTGGAGCTAAAGGTGCATCTGGTGCGACTGGAGCAACTGGAGCTGCAGGAGCTGTAGGAACTACA